>JAISOQ010000325.1 GCA_031275515.1 Treponema sp.
CCGGCGGCTCGCCACACCCTACCGGACGAGGTGCACCTGTTTCCCGGTGGTCTCGTTAGGTTATGCTGAAAGGTTTCTCCTGTTTCCTCCTTTCACGAGCTTTCGTGTCGCAATGGTTAAATATTCTTCTTGCTTTTACCCGGTGATTTAGTGTAATCAACCTGCTAACGGTTTAGCCGCGCCAGGAATGTCCTGGTGCGTTCCTTTTGCGGATTGTCGATGATCTCCGCGGCCGGCCCCTCCTCGATAAAGGAACCGCCGTCCATGAAGAGCGCCCGGTCGGCGACTTCCCGGGCAAAGGGAATTTCGTGGGTTACAATGACCATGGTCATCCTGTCCGCCGCCAGGGCCCGGATAACCCGGAGTATCTCCCCGGTGAGTTCCGGATCCAGGGCGCTGGTAGGTTCGTCAAAGAAAAGCAGCTCCGGGTCCAGGGCCAGGGCCCGGGCTATGGAGACCCGCTGCTGCTGTCCCCCGGAAAGCTCGAAGGGGTAGGACCGGGCTTTGTCCGCAAGGCCCATCTTGTCAAGCAGCGCCCGGGCCCGTTTCTCCGCCACCTCCTTCTTCCGCCTGAGTACGCGGATCTGGGCTTCGGTAATATTCCGCAAGACGGAGAAGTGGGGGAACAGGTTGAAGTTCTGGAACACCAGCCCCACCTTGAGGCATATCTCCCGGAGTTCCTCGCTCCGGACGTAGACCCCCTCCCGGAGCATATCCCTGCCGGCCAGGGTGATGCTTCCGCGGTCTGCGGTTTCCAGGTGGGTAACACAGCGGAGCAGGGTGGACTTTCCCGAACCCGAGGGGCCGAGAATGGCGACCACTTCCCCCTGGTTCACGGTGAAGGAAATGTCCCGGAGTACCTCCAGGGGGCCAAAGGATTTCGCCAGGCCGCTAACTTTAATAATTTCCATGCTGCCCTTCCCCGTTTAGCCTTCCGCCGCCGCTTTAGGAAGTGTATATAAATAAAGTCTACAAGTTAGTGGATATAGTATAATTCCATTCACCATGAAAATCAGCATTTGCAATATTGATTTTACTGAAAGCTTCATCGCTGATTTTTATGCCTGTTTCATACTCGGATTCATCAAGAACACAAGTAACCGTCAGACCGGCGGATGTTGTAGTTGCCCCAATCAGCGAAACCACAAGCGCCGTGTTTGCAAGTGGTATACCCTGCCAATTCTTGGAGATGAACGCAAACAGACGGTGTTCGATTTTGTTCCATTTGCTTGTACCGGGAGGGTAATGCAATACCGTTATTTTCTTCTTGATTTCATTGGCCGGCTTTTGAAGCTCGTATTTCCAAAGCCTGTTCCGGTAACCGTTACTGCCGCCACAATCCGCAGTGATGACGATTTCATCGGCGCTGTCATATGATTTCCCTCCCTGTGCGTACCACCATTTTCTGATTGACTCCACCGCGAAGACGGCGGTGTCGCAACTGATTCCAACGCTTACAAAACCTTGATTTTTGAAAACGTTATATACACCGAAGGGTGTGACTTTTCCCAGTTCTTTGAGCGGAAAATCATGGTCAAGGACTTTTATCGGATTGCCCTGCGGCTGATATGTTTTGCCCTTGTTCTTGAAGTTCCCGATGTTTTCCTTTTTCTTTGCGTCAATCGAAATAACGGGTATGCCTTCGACCTTCGCCTTTTTGCATTGCCCGTTTATGTATTCAAATTGGGCGTCCCGGTCAGCGTGTGTTTCGCTCACCGCCAGCGTTTTCTTATCCGCCTGTAAACCGTAACCGAGTATTTTCAGCATTTCACCGACTACACAATGGCAGGCTTTGTACCCTTTTTCCTCAAGCTCTTTTGAAAGATTCCTCAGGCTCTTGTTTGTCCATAAAAGCATTGTCATCGGGTCGCCTTTGGTATGAGCCGATACTGATTCTTCAAGTGCTGACAATATCCCGGGTTGTTTCTCCCAAACCGCCTTGCGCCCGCCGCCACTTTTGCGGCTTCTGCCTTCGGGCATAATGCCGCCGGTACTGCCAAGCTCTTTCACACCCTCCGTCAGCGTTTGCCGCGACATTCCCGACAAACGGCTGATCAGGCTTATTCCGCCATACCCGACTGCTTTTGCTTCCGCCGATAAATACCGCCGACTCTGGTACTCGTTCAGCGTTGGCAACACTGTTTCTATGCGATTTAGTATCGCTAATACATCTACACCTTTCATGCTTGAAGTATAGCATATTTATTTCATAGTTGTCAATGTTATTTATATACAATTCCTTAGTGTTTCTCAAATCCCGGCCTCAGGAATAGTAGGAAAGCTTTTTTTCATACCGGGCAAAGGCCACGGAGACGGCCCAGTTCATGATCAGGTAGAAAAGCCCCGCCACAAAGATGGGCATGGTGGAGAATTCCCGGGCCGCCGCGTTCTGGGCGGCGTGGAACAGTTCCGCTACCCCTATCACCTGGGCCAGGGCGGTATCCTTCACCAGGGTGATAACCTCGTTTCCCGTGGCGGGCAGTATCCGCTTGATCACCTGGGGCATGATCACCCGGAAAAAGGTCTGGGATCGGGTAAAACCCAGCACCTTGGCGGCTTCGTACTGGCCCCGGGGAATGGATTCAATGCCTCCCCGGTAAATTTCCGCAAAGTAGGCCGCATAGTTCAGCACAAAGGCGATGATCACCGCGGTAAAGCGGTTGTAGGACAGGAAAAACCGGGCCGTGTCCCAGAACCCCCTTGACCGGACGAGGCCGGAAAAGCTGTCGTTCAAAAAGGTGTAGAGGTACTTGGGGGCAAAATAGATAAAGATAAGCTGGAGAATCAGCGGGGTACCCCGCATGATCAGCAGGTAAAAACCGATGATACCGCGGAGCGCGAAATTTCCGGACATCCGCCCCAGGGCGACCGGCAGGGCCAGGGGCAGGGAGAAAAGCAGGGTCAGGAAAAAAACTTCCAGGGAAACCCCCGCCCCCGTGAGCATTACGCCGATCATCCGGAGCATGGCCGTCTTATTTACCGATGATGGAGATATCCGCGCCCAGCCACCGGGTGGCTATCCGGGCAACCGTACCGTCCCCGGACATTTCCCGGAGGGTCGCCCATACCTTGTCCGCCAGGGTCCTGTCGTTTTTCCGGAACCCGATGCCGAATTCCTCCTCTCCCAGGGTCTCGTTGAGGATCCGGAAGGGCTTGCCGGAACGGTTGATGTTGTCGTTGGCCACCACCAGATCGATAACCACCGCGTCAACCCCGCCTACGTCCAGATCCATCAGGGCCGTCAGGAAATCTTTGTACTCGATAACGGTTTTAAGGCTCGCCTTGAATTCCGGGGCGTCCTCGATGGCGTCAACGGAAGAGGAGCCCGCCTGGGTTCCGGCGGTCTTTCCCGCCAGGTCTTTCAGGGTATTTACCGGCGAATTCCCCTTAACCACGATAACCTGGGCGTTTTTCAGGTAGGGAGGGCTGAAAAGCAGGTTCTGCTTCCGCTCCTCGGTGATGGTAAAACCGTTCCAGATACAGTCTATCTCCCCGGTGTTGAGTTCCTGCTCCTTGGCGTTCCAGTCTATAGGCTGGAGTACCAGTTCCACCCCCATCCGCCGGGCCACTTCCTTTGCCAGATCCACGTCGTAACCCACGATTTCGTTGTTTTCGTTGCGGAATCCCATGGGCGGGAACGAATCGTCCAGGCCCAGGACAAGCTTTTTCCTGGCCAGGATCGTTTCCAGGGATCGATCCCCGCCGGCCGTGGAAGCCCCAGCCTCTCTCCCGGCGCCGGCAAAAACCGCCGCCGCCGCCAAAACCAGAAATACCGTAATGCCAATCCTTTTCACTGTTTCCTCCTTCGTTTGTGTGCCGCCGGAACCGGCGCCGCTTTCCCGCGCAACAGGCTCCTAGCCTGCTTCGTAGCCCGCCTCAACAACCGCCGCCTTCATGGCCTCAAGGCTTGCCCCGTCATCGTGCTTTACCACCGCTTCGCCTTTTTTAAGGCTTACCTTGGCGGATTTGACCTCTTTTACGCTTTCCAGCGCCTCGGTAACGTGTTTTACGCAGTGTTCGCAGGACATTCCGCCGATTTTTAGTGTGGTTTTCATGTCTACACCTCCCCGGATCTCTGTAAGTATCTTGAAACTTCGGCCCGGCAGGGCCTTGTTGATAATACCCTTTTGGGCCTCCGGTTTAAAGGCCCCCTTTCCCCGGCCCTGTCTACCGGTTTGCAATAAAATGCCGATATGTGGGATAACTCCCCTATGGCTTTCTTTTCAAAGAAAAAACGGCCTTCTTTCATTCTGGTATCCTACCTTGCCTTCGCGGTAACAGGAACCTTTACCTTCGCGGTGACGGAACCTCTCCTGTCCGGCGATTTTAGCGCCCCCGGGCCGATTTCCGACGGTTCCTTTACGCCGCTCGATCATGTTTTAGACTGCCTTGCCGGACGGCGCGGTCATTGACAAAGCCGGGGAGTACCCGTTTTCCCTTATACGCACGGCCCGCTCTGTGTATCAATAGCCTGCGCGCAAAACGGCGGAACCGCTTTCTCCCGCCTTTCCTTAAAAACCATTGAAAAGACAAACCCGCCGGGTATAAAAAACACCATTCTTTTAAAACTCAGAATTTGATCCTTCGTCTTTCTTGATACTTTTTCCCGTTTAGAACTCTCACGGAATCAACAAGCTCACCCTGAAGCTCCCCCCGCGAAGTGAGTGAACGGGTTCCTGAGTATTAAACCCCTTCGGCACGAATCAAATTCGTGAAACGGATCTTCCCCGGCACCCGCCGCGCCGGGATTATGCGGGTTCGCCGGTTTTGCGGCGGTGTTCTTTGTCAAAGGAGGATGAAGCATGCGGTTAAGCGAAGTTTTTGATCAACAGTCAATAAAGCTGAACCTTGAAGGCAGTACCAAAGAAGCGGTCTTCGCGGAACTTATCGGCACAATCGCGGCCATTCACCCTGAGTTTAACCGGGAAGAAATGTTTTCGGTAATACAGAACCGGGAAAGTAAAATGAATGCCTCGCCGGTTTCCGGCGTTGCCGTTCCCCACGGTTACTATCCGGGCACAAGCGGAGTGATCGGCGCTATAGGAATTTCAGAGACCGACATTGATTACAACGCCCTTGATAACAAGCCGGTTCATTCGGTCTTTCTCGTCATAATGGGAGAGGCGGCCCGGGAGAAACATCTGCATGTTTTGAGCCAGGTCTTGTCCCTGATCAATTCCGGGGCCCTTGCCCTTATTCGGCAGGCGAGGGATCCCCGGGAAGTATACGAAGTTTTGTCTCGGTTCCGTTAGAAACACAAAGGAGGCTTGTATGACTATTTTAGAAATGTTGGAGCAAAGCGCGATTTTAACATTGCTCGGCATGGCGGTTGTTTTTGCCTTTCTCTGGCTTATGATTGTCTGCGTCAATCTGACCAGAAGCTTCATCCACCGGATGGGCTGGGACAGAGATATTGAGGGGCAACAAAACGAATTCCCGAAAGGCGCCGGTAAAACGGCGGACCCCACAACTGCCGCGGCGATATCGGCGGCGCTTACGGAATACCGGAAGGGGCAACAGGGTGGCCGTGAATAAGGGTATGCTTAATAATTTTACCACGAAGGCGCTCGAAGGCGCACCAAGGAGAGTTATGCGAAATTGCCCCTGAAATTTGTAGAAATTCAAAATTTATATTACCTAAGTTCTCAAATTCAAGCCAAAAATGGCAGGATATTCGACAGGGACTAACTACGCATGAGATAATTCCGGTACAAGAAACATATTCTTTAGTTTCAAACATGTAACAATTACCTGTTTCCCGAACCCGGTAAGATAATACAGATAGGTCCTCCCTATCTTTTTGATGAGTCCGTGAAGACATAATCTTTTCAGGGTACGCGATATTTGACCGGATGACTTCTCGGGCATCTGCTCGCGCAACGCTTTATTGGATATGCCTTTCAGATTGAACTTCCCATCCCCCACCGCAAGCAGTATCCTCTCATCTTCTTCATCGAATACGTTGAACCCTTTGTACGTCCTCTCCTTCTCTTTCACGTCCCCCGTTAGTTTGTCCAGTTTCTTTACCCCGTTACAGGTATCATCAAACGCAGATATAAATCCCGAATACCGGTTAACCGCGTTCTTGAACACGCTCATAAGCGGGAAAAGACTGTAGATGCTTTTCGGTAACGGCGCCACCTTCCGCTCTACCCTCCCGTCCCGACAGTACACTTCCCTCATCGCCTTGAACGCCCCCACATTATTCGACGTTACTTCTATCCTCAGTATCTTCCCAAACTTGTCATACACCTTCACCGATACTTCACCCGTCTGGTGCTTAATCCTTGTCCCAGGAATCCGTTTGGTATACCGGCTCCCGGCTTCCCCCTCAAACAATACGCTGAACCTCTTCCCCGGAAAGTTCGCTGTGTCTTCCGGGGTTACCGTGTGCATCGCCGTCTTTATGATGTTCTCATACAGCGGCTCAAGGCTTCCCTCATCCCTGAATATGATGTCCATCGCATACTCTGCCTGGTGAACTGTCCGGTCGTATTTCAGGTCATATTCTTCAGGCAGCGGGCAATAGCGCTTGGCAATGATGTCCAGCGCCTGGGGCAAGTCTTCTACCGGCATCCTGTCCGACAGTTCCTGTGCCTTCCCATAGTCCTGTAGATACACATACGCATTGTCCTCCTTCCGGTATCCTATCCCCCTCTTTATAAGTTTATGCTCAAGCCAACAGTGCCCGTTGAAGTAAAACGTGAGGCGGTATGGCGCTATTGTCGGTACTTTCATAAAGCATAACCCCAGTTCCTTATCGATAAAGTAAAAATAATAACAAAGGCATTTGGTCTGCCCTTTGTTGAAATAGTATTCCCCGCTCTCCCGGTTATGCCAGGGTTTATAGGTCTCACATATT
>JAISOQ010000021.1 GCA_031275515.1 Treponema sp.
GCCTGCTTGATCTCCTTAACATGTGTATCCTATAGACCGATTCTCCCATAGGAAGTATAGTATATACGAGTATTTAGCGACTATTTAGACCTAAACTAACGGAGCTTATTTGTGAAAGCAATGGTACTTTATGGGGAGGATGGAAAAGAGGCCGCCGCGAGGGTGCAGAAATTGCTGAAAAAGCATGCAGCGGATGTTCAGGAAATGTTGCTGGATTCCCAGGGGACCCTCTGGGGAGAGGAGGCTCGCCTTGACGATGCCGACTGCCTGGCGCTGGTATTTTCTCCTGCTCTTATCGGTTCTCCTTGGGTCTTCTTTTTCCTGGGTTTTTCCCTTGGACGGGACATACCCATTCTGGGTTACGGTCCGGGGGCGGTTCCCCCGGCGTTTGCAGACCGGCTCGTTCTTCTTCGGGAAGACGCTGAATTCGCGGACTACCTTGAACGGGAGGCGCCGGGCTGGCTTAGTGAAGCGCAAAAACAGAAAGCCAGAAAAACCCTGTGGGACATGGGGATTCCTGTCACCGATAAATCCTATGAAAACTGTATAAAAGAGCGGAACCTCCAGGGGGTAATCCTTTTCCTGGAGGCGGGGTTTTCTCCGGACGCACAGGATGCTAAAGGGGTTCCTGCGGTATGCCAGGCCGCTCGTTCCGGGGACCGGGACATCGTTAACACCCTGCTCAAGGCCGGCGCGGATGTGAATGCCGGTTCCGGGGACCGGGGCGGTTCGGCCCTGATAGACAGCGCTATGGGGAAATTCCTGGACATAGGGGCCGATCTCCTGGCTGCCGGCGCGGACGTGAACGCGAAGAGTAAAGACGGCCAGTCGGCGTTGATCTTCTCGGTAGGGCTGAACGACAGGAGCTTTACGGAAATGCTCCTTAAAGCGGGGGCGAATCCCGACGAGCCTGACGCCTTGGGAGTCAGCGCCAGAAGATACGCCTCCCTTTTCAATAAATCTGAAATAACGGAGTTGTTTAACCAATATGCAAGCTCAAGATCCGGTTGAAAAATCAATCGACACCCTTTACAAGATGATTTCCTCGGCCCGGTACTGCACGGCTCTTACGGGAGCAGGGGTAAGCACTCTGTCGGGCATACGGGATTTCCGGGGGAAAAACGGGCTTTACAAGGAAATGGACGCTGAAAAGATCTTCGATATTGGGTATTTCAGCAAGGATCCCTCGTTCTATTACCATGCGGCGGAGTCATTCATCTATAATCTGGATGAAAAAGAGCCTTCCATAGTCCACCTGACTCTGGGGAAACTTGAGAAGCTGGGACGCCTCAAGGCGGTGATTACCCAGAACATCGACTTGCTCCATCAAAAAGGGGGCAGCCGCCGGGTCATTGAGATTCACGGTTCCCCATCGGTCCACTACTGCCGCCGCTGTTCGGATCAGAGGAGGGTGGAGGACCTGGCCGCCGCCAAGGGGGAAGTAAAACCGGAGGAGACGGACCTTTTGGGGTTCAAGGAAACCGCCGCCCTGGTTCATGCCGGGGAACTTCCCCGGTGCGGGAAATGCGGCGCTGTTCTCAAGCCGGCGATTACGTTCTTTGGAGAAAGCCTCCCCGTTCGGGCTCTGAAGGACGCGGAACAGGCGGCCCGGGATACGGACCTGATGCTGGTTCTGGGGACCAGCCTGACGGTGTTCCCCGCCGCCGGTCTTCCCCAGGTGACTATCCGTTCCGGCGGACAGCTCGTCATCGTGAACAACATGGAAACTCCTCTTGACCGCTATGCAGCCCTCAAATTTGACGACCTTGAGACCTTGTTTCAGGCCCTGGATTCACGGCTATAGCGTAAGGAACTGTGCAAGAATAACATGACCAAAGTGAGCTGCGGAATTTCCTCACCATTCGGGCTAAAAATCAGGGCGGCTGGCGTTTTTCCCATATTTACCGCTAAAATAAACCATGAACCTTGAAGATACGCTGATCATCCTTGCCCGGCCTTCCGAACCGGGTAACATAGGGGCCGTCTGCCGGGCCATGAAAAACATGGGCCTCTCCCGGCTGCGCCTCGTCGCCCCGCAAATCCCCGGCCCGGACAAGCCAGTCCTGCCCCTCTCCGCCGGCGAGGTGATTCGCGCCCGGGCGGTTCACGCCGTTGACATCTGGGAAAAGGCCGAATGTTTCGCCGCTCTGGAAGAAGCCGTCGCCGACTGCGCCTTGGTAATAGGCGTCACCCGCCGCATGGGATCCCGCCGTAAAGCCTGGTCCCTGACCCCTGCCGAAACCGCCTCCCGGCTGGGGAACCACCCCGGCCCTGCGGCTCTGGTTTTCGGCAATGAACGTACCGGCCTTGAGGACCGGGAAATACGGCTTTGTAACCTGACCTCCCACATTCCCGCCGCGGACGCCTTTCCTTCCCTTAACCTGTCCCATGCGGTCCAGATTTACGCCTACGAGCTTTTCCGCACCCTGGCCCCGGTTCCGACGGGATTGGGGGGCACCGCGGACAAAGCCCCTGGCCGATGGGTCCCCCTGGACCAGGCGAACCTGGAGGCCCTCTCCCATTCCGTGAGCAATTCTCTGGCCTTCCTGGGTTTCTACAAACAGCCCGGCAGAGAAGACCAGGAACATTTTTTCCGGGATGTTTTTTCCCGCGCCGGCCTTACCCAGCGGGAAGGGCAGTACATTTCGGACATTTTCGCCAAGGCCGCACGGCTTGCAAAGAAAAAAACGGAAGGGGATTAAGGCCCGTCTTGGTCCTCAGGGACCTGCCCAAGACACGACGCCTCCTTCAACTCTTCCCGGCTGTCAATGTCCATCAGAGGAAGGCCGGAGGAAAGTTCCACCGGGAGGATGCATCCGGGATGCCGCAGTTTGATATGTTTCGGCGTTTCGCCTTCTCCCAGGGTAAGGAGTTCCCTGCGGAACAGGCCCGAAAAAATGCCGGGATTGCCCGGCTTCCCCTGAAACCGGCCTTCCACGATACAACCTGGCCGCCGGGCGTTCAGTATACGTTGAACCGTCGCGGCGTCAAGGAAGGGCTGATCGCAGGGGAAGAAAGCATAGTAGACATCCCCGGCGGGGACAGGGGCCGCCGCGAGCCGGAGATCGGCGGCTTCTACCCCCAGACGAACGCTTTCCCTCCGGCCTTTTTCCGGGGCGGCGTTGTGGATAACCTCAAGAGGCGGCTCATCCGCACCGGCGGCGGCTTCATGGGCCAGAGCGGCGACAGAGGCGCAGGGACAGACAAAAAAAATTCCCTTCCAGACCTTCATGCTCAGGACCAGATCCAGGGTATACCGCGCCAGGGGTTTACCCCGGAAAGGAACAAGCAGCTTATTTTCGCTGCCAAAACGCCGGGAAAACCCCGACGCCATGAGGATGGCAAAGAGAGAATCTTCCATAAAATTAAATCAACCTATTCCAATAGTATCCGAGCCGGTCCCACAACTTATTGACCGTGCGCTGACGCCCACAGTTTTGGGACAAACTCTTGCAGTATATTCGGTTTATATGCCTTGATCCGGCATGTTAAGGAACCGTGCAGAAATAACATGACCTTCTTTTACTCTTGCACAGTTCTTAACGTTTCCCTTTGTCAAAGAATTCACCCAGAACCCGGGGCGGATGGTTGTGCTGGGAAAAGAATATCAGGAGCAGCAGGGTCAGCACGTAGGGCAGCCCCAGAAGGAGCTCCGAATAGTTTGAGGGCATACCCAGGAAAAGACAGAGCTGGTACCCGCTGGATTTGGCAAAGCCGAAGAAGAGGCAGACCGCAAGGGTAGGGAGGATCTTCCAGTTCCCAAAGATAAGAGCCGCGATGGAAAGGTAACCATAACCCATGTAGATACTAGGAGAATATTGAGCCGAAATAGAATAGGCCAGGAAGATACCCCCCAGCCCGGAAAGGGCGCCGCAGATCATCACCGCAGCGACCCGCGTCCCGGCCACATTGCCCCCTGCCGCGTCGAGGCTGGCGGGATTTTCGCCGCAGGAACGCAGGCGAAGGCCGAAAGGAGTCTTATACAGTACGTACCAGGCTATGAAGCAAACGAAGAGAATTACGATCTCAAAGGGATACATGTTTTTAAAGAGTCCGCCCAAAACCGGTATGCTGGAAAGCACAGGCACGGTGAAACGAGCCGAAACGCCGATCTGAAATTTATTCGACGCCTCGCCGGTAAGCGCGTTGTTGATGACGCTGGTAAAAAAAGTGGTAAGGGCCATAGCCAGGGTATTGACCACTGTTCCGGAGATCACCTGCTGGGCCCGAAACTTGACGCACAGGGCCGCATGGATCAGGGAAAAGAGAAGGCCTCCTGCCATGGAAACCGCCATAGCCGCATAGATGAGCCAGGGCGATCCGGCTCCTAATGCTCTGCTTAGGAGCGTCACTGCCAAAGCGCCGGTAAAGGCGCCGAACCCCTGGAGACCCTCCAGGGCCAGCATGGTGACCCCGCTGCGTTCGCAGTAGATTCCCCCTATTGCCATGATTAAAAGGGGCATGGCAAAGGAAAGGCCGTCAATAAATATCATATCCATCAGTGTTTCTCCCCCGCCGCAGGACGGGCGATACGGGAACGGGCGTACCAGCGGATATAGACAGCGCAGGCGCTGAACAGAAGCAGGAAGCCCGTGATGACCTGGGCGATTTCAGGAGGCGCCTTGATGCGGGAACTCATATAAACGCTGCCCTTCTGGAAGATCGTTACTAACACAGAAGCGAAAACCGCTCCCACAGGATTGGAATTACCCAGGAGGGATACCGCAATGGCATCGTAACCCAGGCTTGCCAGGGTCTTGGGGACAATATTATTGTAGTACCCCAGGTAATAGGTAACTCCCGCCAGACCCCCAAGGATCCCGGAGATGGCCATAGCGAGGACGATGATGCGCCCCTCCCGAATGCCTGCGTACTGGGCGGCGTCCCGGTTCATACCCACCGCTTTGAGTTCAAAGCCCACGGTAGTCCGTTCTAAAAGGAAACGTATGATGAGTACCGCCGCAATGGCAATGAGTATGCCCAGGGGAATTGTGGGCCGCAGCCGGCCCAGGGAAAGTTCCGTAATGGTGAGCCGGGAAGCGGGACTACATACCCGGGAAGAACGGGTAACTATATCCGCAAAATAGGTATTGATATAAAAACCCGCCACGTAGTTAGTGATATAATTGAGCATGATGGTAGAAACCACCTCGTGGATGTTGAACCGGTACTTGAGAAGGCCAACCAACCCTCCCATGATACCTCCGGCTGCAATGCCGACGAGGATCACCAGGGGCCGGGCAGCCAGGCCGGGGAGGGGGCTGTACCCCACCAGCGCCATAGCCAGGAACCCCGATGCCAGCATTTGTCCGGCTATACCTATGTTGAACATCCCCGCTTTGAGGGAAACCACCATGGCCAGGGCGGCCAGGAGCATAGGGGCGAGGATCCCCAGAAAGGAAAGGAAGTCGGTGAGCATATTCTGTCCCCCGGCATAGGAGGGCCTCATCATGAAACCCGACCCCTGGAGGAAGGATGCAAAGGCCGAAAAGGGATTTTTCCCCAGGATGAAGAGCAAAACCGAAGCGGCTATCAGGGTCAGAAACACAAAGAAAAGGGGAACCGCCGCCTGAGTGGTCCGGTCATCGGCCAAAAAATGCCAGAAAACGCCGCCTTTACTGTCTTTCCCCTTCATTCCGTTACTCCTGTCATCTATTAAATATTTCCTGTGTGAGGCAAATCCCCGATGATAATTCTTTTCTCTCAGGAGGCTGTCTTTTTACTTCCTGCCCCCATCATGTATTCCCCCACCTCATTGGTGGTGAGAGTGTCCGCAGAGGCTATGTTTTGCAGCTCCCCGTTGTAGATTACCCCTATGGTATCGGCCAGGCTCATCACCTCGTCAAGCTCCAGGGAAATGAGAAGTATCGCCTTGCCCCGGTCCCGTTCTTCCAGGATCTGCTTCTGGATGTTTTCGATGGCCCCTATATCAAGACCCCTGGTAGGCTGGACAAAGATGAGGAGGTCCGCATCCAGGGAAATCTCCCTGGCTACAATAGCCTTCTGCTGATTGCCGCCGCTCATGGACCGGGCAATGGTTTTGCCCCCCTGTCCGCTGCGTATATCATAGCGGAGAATGAGGCTGTCGGCAAAATCCCTAAAGCCCCCATCGTTGAGCACTCCCTTCAAAGAAAACGGCGGCAGGTAATACCGTTTGATTGCCAGGTTGTCCTGCAAGGTAAAATCCAGGATGAGGCCGTATTTCTGCCGGTCTTCGGGAATGTAGGCAAGGCCCGCCTCAACACGCTCCCGTATGCAGGCGGCGGTGATGTCCTTTCCTTTAAGGCGTATCCTCCCCTGGCTGGACTTTACCAGCCCCGCTATGGCGTCGGCGAGTTCAACCTGGCCGTTCCCCGAAACCCCGGCAATGGCGAAGATCTCCCCGCCCCGGATGGAGAACGAAACGTCTTTCACCACTTCAAACCGCCATTCGTTCCGTACCGTGAGTTCCTCCACTTCCAGAACCACATCCCGGAAATTGGGAGGCTTCTTCTCCCGGGTAAAGGACACTTCCCGGCCAACCATAAGGTTCGCCATTTTTTGGGTTGAAGTATCCGCCACATTCAGAACCTTTATCAGTTTACCCCGGCGTAAAATAGCGCAGCGATCGGCGATTTTTTTTATTTCTTCAAGTTTATGGGTGATGAGGATGATGGTCTTTCCCTTGTCCCGGAGCTCCTTCATGATCTTCAAAAGGAATTCGATCTCCTGAGGGGTAAGCACCGCGGTAGGCTCATCGAAAATCAGAATCTCCGCATTCCGATAGAGCATCTTGAGGATCTCCACCCGCTGCCGGACGGAAACATTCACCTGCTCGATGCGCACATCCGGATCAACCTCCAGGCCATAGGAATAGGAGAGTTCTTTGATCCTGCGGGATGCCTTTTTAATGTCCACCCAGGGAAAGACGCCTAAGAACTTCTTTACCGGCTCCATACCCAGGATGATGTTTTCCGCTATGGTATAACTCGGGGCCAGTTTGAAGTGCTGATGAACCATACCTATATTGAGGGCCGCCGCATCACTGGAAGACGAAAGGGCGGCTTTTTGTCCCCGGACAAATATTTCCCCTTCGTCACATTCGTACATTCCAAAAAGTATACTCATCAGGGTGGATTTACCCGCCCCGTTTTCGCCCAGGAAGGCGAAAATCTCTCCCTTTTTAATGCCGACAGAGACATCGTCGTTGGCTAAAATGCCGGGAAAACGCTTGGTGATATGCCGCATTTCAACAATGTATTCATCAGCCATACCGTTCTCCCGGCTTTTTCTTATCGGAACCGCCGGTCACAGACCGGGGAAGGCGGTTGGTGTGTGGCCGTTGAAATTAGCCGCCGGAACGATACTTCCGGCCTTGAGTTTCCCGTGGGCATCCTGGAGTTTACTCAGGGTGTTGGCCGAAAGATTATGCCGGCCCTGGACGCTCACAAAACCGGTGGAATCCGTGGAAGCCCCTAACAGATCGTTTTTACCCTTGAACGTCCCGTCCTTGACGGCCTGAAGCTGTTTGGCGACGTTAGTATGCATCACTTTAAGCGCCGAAGTAAGAATGATGCTGCCGTTCCCCTTCTTGCCATCATCGTACTGATCCGTATCAACGCCAATGAGGTATACGTTATTGGCTTCCTTGGCAGCGGTGAACACGCCGTTGCCCGATGCTCCGGCGGCTACAAAGAGGACATCCACGCCCTGGGCGATAAGGGCTTCTCCTACCACTTTGCCGGTAGCCTCATCGGCAAACCCGCCTATGTAGTTGCCCCCCACCGGTTTGCCGGTTACATCGATCCCCGCATAGGAGGGAATCTCGATATAAACGGCGCTGCCGCCATAGTATTTATTGGCGTAATTCACGCCGCTCATAAAACCGAATTGATAGTTCACGTTGGAGGGGAAGGCCATGCCGTTGACCACCGCTGCTTTGCCGGTCTTGGTTTCCAGGGCCGCCGTGATTCCGGCGAAGAACCCGCTTTCTTCCTCGTGGAACTGCATGGAGTACACGTTGCTCAGTTCTATGGTATTGCCCTCGGCGTCTGTGGGGGCGGCATCCACCAGGATCGCCTTGCGGTCGGGATTTTCCCGAAGGATCGCTCCTGCCGGGGCAAACTGAAAGCCCGGCAGGACCAGCACGTCGTAATCGGCGATTATATCCGCCACCGCCTGGACTACCTTGGCCATGTCCGGTTCCTTAATGGGGGTAACCGTCGCTTCAGGATTGGCCTTGATGAATTCCAGGATGCCGTTGTAGCAGTCCTGGCCGAAAGAGCCGTCATCCACCCCGGAAGTGGTCACGATGCCCACTTTAAGCCCGGAAGCCGGGGCCGCCTGCTTGCCGCCCCCGGCATACAGAGGCAGGCCCATACAGAAGGCCAACGCAGCAACGATAGCCCGTTTAAACATAAATTTCATTTTTCCTCCTCATAAAGATATAATGTTATTATTCTAACCTGGTAACCGGCAAATGTCAATTTTAACCGGGAGAGGCTGCAGGGCAATATGGTTGTCCGTACCGGTCAGCCAATAGAGGTCCCGGTCGCCCAGGCTGAGATCGTATCCCTGCATTCCAAGGTTCTTGCGGAGTTCTATCAGGCTGGCCCGCACTTCAAGGATACGGTCCCGGCTGTTCCCGCCGCATGGTTTGTATTTACGTCTGATACCGGGATATTTCATCAATTCGGCTGATAAACAGGTTGGTTTCAGATAACAGCTTCCAAACATCACCGAAATGATCAGAAACGAGTTCCGTTATTTTCATATCGATATTATTATAATACTACTACGAAAGGGGCGTTTTGCCTATTCCCCGGCAGGGCTGGGCGGTAATTCTCAGTTTAACGCTATATATGGAGTGTTGGCCCCAATTCAAGGCTTTTTTCCATATTTAACGTGAGTTCGGCGAAATCCAAATGTCCGCCGGACTTTAAAGGCGGAATATAAAAAAAGGGCAGCCCGGAAAGATCGCATCCTACCGGGCTGCCCGCCGCTCAACAGGGCCTTTCAATCATGAAAGGGCTGTAGCTGCGTTAATAACGCTGCAACTCAACATCATAGCTGCCGATATCAGCATACGGATTCTCACCGCTAACCGCTATAATCAGCTCGTCGCCGGAGGAAAGGTTTATCTCCCCGGAGTCGCCGTAACCATATAAGCAGGTGTAGAAAGAACCGTTTTTATATAAGTAAAGTCTCATATCACCATAACCATCCCTGTAGCTATAGGTATAGTCCCTAAAATAGACCCCATAGAGCGCTCCGCTCTGTGCAGTGAACCGGTAATAATCGACTTCCCAGCTGCTATCAATAGACCTATAGAGAGTGCCAGAATATTGGGAAATCTCTTCCGTCCCCCAAATGCCTACCGGAGATGTGGCGGTGGAAAGCTCGCTGTCCGCATTGTCGTAATAACTCTTTGCGACTACCTGGTAGGTATAGGAGGTATTTGCCTTTACTGCACTGTCGTAGTAGTAGGTATTCCACATGGGGGAGCTATTGATCTTTTGCCCATCACGGTAAACATCGTAGTACCCATTCCCAGTGTAAACCGGATTCCAGGAAACTTTTACGAGACCATTAGACAATTCATCCGCCGGTGTCCTTTCAGCGGTAACGTCGGTGGGCCTGTCCGTTTTGGTCGCTCCATTGACCTCCGTATAATTTCCAGTGGAGTCATCCGCTCGTATACCCAGTACATAGTAAGTGTATGAGGTTCCTGCCGACAATCCCGTAACGGTATATGAATTCCCCGTTATGGCAGAGCTGCCGGAAACAAGCACGTAACCTGACTGGTACCTGTACACATTGTATCCCTTCGTCGCCCAGGGAGCAAGATCCCAGGTAAGCTTAATGCTTGTGGCAGACAGCGCTTCCGCCCTAATGTTGGATACATCATCCAGGGATACATTAAAGGGAGGTATGTTGATTCCCGGCTCAACGAGATTCGTTAAATACCGAGAATCAGCCCGGTCCACTTCATAGGAACCGCCTGATGCTGTCTTCAGAATAATCTTGAAATAGATTTTCTCGCTTCCATCGGAAGCGGGATCGGTTACATACCCCGCCGGGATGGGAATTGACCAGGTGGTAGTACCAGACTCGTTAAGGGTAGAGGAGCCGGCAATCTTACGCAAGG
Organism: Treponema sp.; assembly: GCA_031275515.1. Classification (GTDB taxonomy): domain Bacteria; phylum Spirochaetota; class Spirochaetia; order Treponematales; family Breznakiellaceae; genus JAIRLK01. The sequence continues at coordinate 10,127 of JAISOQ010000021.1, forward strand.
ATAGATCGGATGTTTCCTCCCATGCTTCTATCACGGCCTGGGTGTACTGGCCGGAGCCTGTGCCGGTAACGGTTGGGAAGTCCTCCCCGTTCAGGTGGAAGAAACTGGCGTTTACCGATACATCCCTATTGGGCATCTCAAAGACAACGGTTCCGTCGGATTCTACATCATAAGAGGTCCCGGGGACGTTAAGCGTGCGTCCTATAACCCCGGAAGCGGTGGTGAAAGAAGCCAGCTTTAGTCTGACGTCAGTTTTTGCAACCGCATAGATGCTGCCGGCAATGCTGTTGACGCCGCTGATGCCGCTAATGACCCCGCCGCTGACAGGAGAAACCTGATAGATAGAGGCGTTCAGGTCTATACCGGTAACGCCCTGTATGTTATCCACATTCCGGGGGATCCAGGGGCTGGTAAGTTCTTCGTTTGCCCCGGATTTTAGCGTAAACCGAAACTCTACCTCCTCCACCGTCCCGGGGTTTATTTTCTCCGACGGGACAAGGAGTTCCCAGTACCCATTCTCGTCGATGTCAGCCTCCTGGACATTGGCGTCATCACGCTCTTCATAATTATCGAAGAGTTTAATCTGTACTTTCTTGGGGACATAACCCAAATCCCTCTCTTGAGCATCTATCCGGGCCCAGCCGTTAAAGTATACCTGGGCGCTGAAATCAGCTTCGGTAAACGTAAATTTCCCCAGGGTCGTCAGATTGGGGTAGATGTATACCGTCTCTTTCGCCGTTGCCTGCAAGACGCCCGAATTATCGCCGGTTATCTGCCGATGGCTCTTCAAGGTAACAGTCAGATCGTACTTTCCCGGGGGAAGCTGGAGATCCGCCGTTTTCGCCCCGCCGGTCAGAAAGTTTATCTCTACGCTGCCATTGTTGGGGTTCGTTGCCTTCAACTTCAGCGCAGCTTCGGAGTATCCAAGGATTGCCGGATAAACCACCGCATAGCTGAATGTTCCCGAAACATCCTCGCCGGTAAGGGGCGACAGGTTAATCTTGACGGACTCGGTTCTGCCGTTTTCCAGCGTTACGTCCGCATCTCCCAAGGCAACGCCCTTATACTCCCCGGTATAGGCCCAAACGTTCACCGTATACGTTCCCGGTTCCAGGGAGTATTCCCTGGCCGCCGTAAAATCAACCTCATCCTCATCAAGCACTGTGGTAGTAGAATCCTGCCGAATGGTAACAGCGTATTTTACGCCGGATAAATCCGTGGGCGCCAGGGTACGGGCATCCAATCCCCCCACCTCGACAACGATCTTCGTGCCGGAACTTTCGCCCGCCGTGTCCGCGGGATCGTTGAGGGGCGTAAAACACCCGGTCAACGTCAGTAATAACGCAAGTAAGCCTGCGCCAATAATTCGTACTTTGTTTTTCATAAATACGTCCTCCTTATCGTTCAACTATGAACGTAATAGCCGCTGAATACTCCACCTCGTCTTTTACGCCGACAAAGGTTACCCGGTGGGGTATGTTCAAGGTATAGTCACCGGCTTTTATGGTTATAATGTTGCTGCCGGAGTGCTTCTCCTCGTTGTCTATATACCACTTGCCTGTATCGTCGTATACTTGGGATCCGCTGCCCGCGCTGATAACAATTTCTTTGGGCAGACCATTATTTCCCAGCCATGACAGTTTGAAATCAGGATCGCCTTCTTTGTCTTTTGCCGGCAGGCCGTAGATCACCGGCTGCTTATCCGCATCATTCGGCCAGCTGATAGTTATGGAAGGGGTTCCGGCTTGCGGTTCCGTCTCGACGTATACGGTGAAAACCCTGGTCTTCCCCTCCAGAGAAAGTACAAGCTTCTGACTTCCCGTTTTCGTGGCCTCATAACCGCTTACATCGTCAGAGGTTATCACCAGGGTTTTGGTTGAACCGTCAGAGTACGTGCCTGTCGCCACAATACCCGCCGGGTCAAACGCTTCGCCGTAGGCGTAGTTTCTCAGTACCTCTACGTTATTGATGGATTCCAGCGTTACCTCCGCCTCGACGAATACGGTGAAGACCGCAGTCTTCCCGTCCCTGGAAAGCAGAAGATTTTGGCTTCCCGGCTTTGCGGGATCATAACCGGTTACTTCCGCAGAGGTTATCACCAGGGTTTGGGTTGAACCGTCAGAGTATACGCCTGTTGCTACAATACCCTTCGCCGGGTCAAACGCTTCGCCGTAGGCGTAGGTTTCTTTCAGCACATCTACCCTGATGGATCCCAGCGTTGGCTCCCGTTCCGTGAATACGCTCAGCAAATAGGTCCGGGTAACTCCGCTC
>JAISOQ010000040.1 GCA_031275515.1 Treponema sp.
ACTGGGGCAACATCATTGCTATCCGAACTTCCATAATGTTTTTACCCCCTTTCCCGTGGTAGAAATATTATTACGCATTTCCCTTAAATAGTCAAGTTATTTATTGACAGTTCCTTATCCGATGATTTAGTTCAATCAACATCCTACCGTTTTACAATCTTGATGCGGCTAAAGGCGTTCCGGTAGGTGCTGGGGCTGACACCCTCAAATTGTTTGAAACGTTTCATAAAGGCCTTCTCGTCATCAAAGCCCACCTTGTAGGCAATCTCCTTAATCCCTTCGCCGGTGTTAAGGAGCCGGTTTTTCGCGTTGGCGATCCTCACCATGGCGATGTACTTCATCAGGGGATAGCCGGTGTATTTACGGAACACGGTGGAAAGGTAGTCCGGGTTGTAGAAAAAGATCCGCGCTATTTTTTTCATATTGATCTTTAAATTGTAGTTGACCCGTATCCACTCAATGATTTTTTCCATTTTTGGATTGAGTTCCCGATCCTTCTTTTGAAAATGAAGCCCGATAAATTCCTGGGAAATCTCCATCGCCAAAAGGCTTAGAGCATAATTGGGAAGCCGTTCCGAATAACAGTTGTTCCTGGCCAGATCCAAAAGCTGACGGAAAATCAGAATCGCCCTGCCGTCGGAGGAGATTCTGCCGTACTCCGGCAGGATGTAAAATTCGGAGAATTGTTTAACCCCCCCCCCCCCCCCCCCCCATTTTTGCCCTTCACATCAAAGTAAGGAGGCCATTCATCGCCATCGATGATCCGGAACCTGTCGTCCCGGATCCTGAAGTGGCACCAGTAATACGAAATCGAATCCCCGCATTCACGGTAGCCGTAGTGTTCATGGCCGGCGAAGAGAATAATAAACTGGTTTTCACCCAGGGTAAACCGTTTTTCATCCTGGGCAATGTAAAGGGTCCCCTTCATACATATAATGATCACGAAGGTATCGAGATTCCGGCGTTCATGGATAAAGTTTTTCTGATTCAGAAGCTGGCCGGAGGAAACATGGATGAGGGCATCGGCGTTCTCGCTGATCAGGTACTTCATTATAAAATTATAAATCTTTGTTGTTAGTTTATATAGAAAATCCAGGAAATTGCCACCTATTCTATAAATTTGTAGCTTGTACCCACTGAATTTTGCCCTGATAATGTCAATAGTTTTAGTTTTTGTGGAATTTTACGGTTTTTTGGCCGTAATTTAATTTTTTACTCCATAAGGAGGGCAAAATGAAGAAGATCATACTTATTGGTTTTATGGTTCTTTCCCTGACGGCGCTGATGTTCGCCGGCGGAAGAGGCGACAGTCCATCCGCAGGGGGAGAAATTACCCTGACTTTTATGGGCTGGGAGGCAAGTCCTTTGGAAACGGAGGCGGTTAAAAACGGTATCGCCGCCTTTGAAAAGGCAAACCCCGGCATCAAGGTGAGCTATACTCCTACCCCGCAGGATGGTTATCTGGCCAAAATGTTATCCGCCTTATCCAGTAACAGCGCGCCGGATGTCTTTTTTGTCCAATCCGGGGATTACCGGAGCTTTGCGTCCCGGGGAGTGCTTCTGGACATCACCGACCGGTTTAACGCTAATTATCCTCTTGATGACTTTATTGATTCCTCAAGAACGATTATGGATATAAACGGCCGGGTCTACGGGATCTCCTCCTGTTCGGTATCGCCGATCATCTATTACAACAAGGATATTTTTGACAAATACGGTGAACCCTATCCCTCGGCGGATCCCGCTAAGGTATGGACCATAGACGAATTCCGGGCTGTGGCAAAACGGCTTACCCGGGACGGAATCTACGGCTGCTACGGCCTTGAAACTAACGGTATTATGATCAATGTCCAGGTTATTTCCGGCGGGGGCAGTCAGTTTACGGTGGATTACAATTCCTCTATCTACAATAGTCCCCAGACGAAAAATGTCCTTCAAATTATCAAGGCTATCCGGACGGAAGATAAATCCATGCCCGCATCCTCCACCCTGGAGAATGTGGGGATGAACGCCGCCCAGATGCTCCAGACCGGTAAAGTCGCCATGCTTATGGACGGTTCCTGGGCCCTGCAGCAGCTTTCCACCCTGGGCTTCCCTGTGGGTATCGCTCCTGTCCCCTCGTATGGGAAGCCGGTTACCACCGGTCAGGCCCACCTCCATTCCATCGCCAAGGCATCCAAGCACCCCGAGGAAGCCTGGAAATTCCTCCAATTCCTCTCCGGAATGGAGTACCAGGGCCAGCTCTGCAAAGAAGGGCTCTGGCTTCCCAACCGGAAGTCCCTCTGGGCTGACGGCCCCAATGGGATCGACGGCTGGTACGACAGCGCCCGGCTTGGCCCCTACTACCGGCAGATGAAGAACTACCTTATCAATGTGGTGGTGGAACCCTCGGCTATGCAGAAGGCCCCTATTTTGGGCGATATTATTAACGAAGAGCAGGACAAGTTCTTTAAGGATGATGAGAACATCGATACGATCCTGGCCAATATCGAAAGGAGGAGCAACGCCGAATTACAGGCGCTCCGCTAAACCGCGAAAAGGGCTGTCCGGGTTTCCGGGCGGCCTCCATTTTTTTAGGAGGGTGGAATGACGGCAAGAAAAAAGGCGATACTGAACGACGCCCCCTATGCGCTGGTAATGCTTTCCCCCAATATCATTCTCTTTTTTACCTTCATGCTTTTTCCCATCATCTGGACCTTCGTCATGAGCCTTACGAAGTACGACCTTATCAGCCCCATGGAATTTGTGGGGGCGGGGAACTTTATCAATATTTTTAAGGACGAAGTGGCCCTCCAGTGCCTCCGCAACACGGTGGTCTTTACCTTTATCACCGTTCCGGCGGGCATGGTAATCGCCCTAATCCTGGCGGTCCTGTTGGATTCGGGTATTCATTTTAAAAGAGTCTACCGGGCGGCCTTCTTCCTCCCCTCCATAACTTCCTGGGTCGCCATCGCGGTGGTGTGGCAGTGGCTCTACAACCCGGAATTCGGCCTTATCAATTATTTTCTTTCGTTTTTTGGCATACCGACGATCCAGTGGCTTACCACGTCAAAACTATCCCTTATCTCGGTGTGCATCGTCTGTATCTGGAAGAACGCGGGCTACAGTATGCTCCTCTTCTTGGCGGGGCTCCAGAGTATTTCCACGGTGTATTACGAGGCCGGCGAGCTGGACGGGGCGAGTCCCTTTCAGCAGCTTGTCCATATAACCATACCCCTTTTAACGCCCACCACCTTTTTTGTCTTTGTCACCTCGATTATCGGTTCCTTCCAAACCTTCGACATCATCAACCTGATGACCAAGGGCGGACCGGGGCGTTCCTCCTCTCTTTTGGCCCACTACCTCTATCAGACGGCCTTTAAGTACATGAAGATGGGTTACGCCTCGGCGCTGGCCTACCTTCTCTTTTTCGTGATCATGGTCATTACCATCATCAACATGAGATTCGAAAAGAAATCCCACGAGATATACTAAGGGGGAGCCGTGCGTAGAAAAACAAGCGATCGCGTTATAAAGGCGGCCGCCTATATTCTTCTTACCCTGGGGGCCCTGTCCATGCTGGTCCCCTTCCTTTGGATGCTCTCCACGTCCCTCAAATCCGAGGCGGAGGCCTTTATCTTTCCACCCCGGCCCTTTGGGGAGAGGATCCTCTGGACCAATTACCTTAAAATCTCCGACCGTTTTAATTTTACCAACTATTTTCTCAACAGCCTCACCGTGGCGGCCTGGGTGGTTTTTTTCCAGCTCCTCACCAGCGCCATGGCGGGTTTTGTCTTCGCCCGGCTCCGTTTCCGCTTCCGGGACAAGATATTCCTCCTCTACCTGGCCACCATGATGGTCCCCGGCCATGTAACGGTGATCACGAACTACATCAACCTTTCACGGCTGGGCCTGACCGGTTCCCTGTGGCCCCTGATGATTCCCCCCATGGTATCGGCCTTTGGGACCTTCCTTCTGCGGCAGTTCTTCGTCACCATCCCCCAGTCCTTGGACGACGCGGCCAGAATCGACGGCTGTAATCCCTTTATGATCTTTTTCAGGATACTTCTGCCCATGGCCGGTCCTACCCTGGCCACCCTGGGGATCTTCTGTTTCATGGGAAGCTGGAACGATTACTTTACCCCCCTTATTTACATCGTGGATGAAAGGCTCTTTACCCTGCCTCTGGGCCTTGCCAACATGCAGGGGATGTACGCGACAAACTGGCCGGTCCTCATGGCCGCCTGTACCATTACGATCATCCCGGTTCTTATCGTATTCCTTACCGCGCAGAACGCCTTTGTCAAAGGCATCATACTTACCGGATTGAAAGATTAGGAAAACGCTGTTTCAATAGCTTAAGCTGTTTTTCCGTTCTTGAAAGCCCCGGCCCCGGGCCGGAATTTAACCTATAGGAGGGTGTATATGAACCCCGCGATCTATTCGGAATTTATCAAACCAAAGGACATCGCCATTAACGATCAGTTCTGGGGCGCCTTCATGGAACGGGTCAGGACCAAGGTGATCCCCTACCAGTGGAAGGCCCTGAACGATAAGGTTCCCGGCGCGGAGCCAAGCTACTGCATCAGGAATTTCAAACTTGCCGCCGAGCTCACCCATCCGGACCTGTATTACGGGGTTCCCAGGGATATCGGCTTTGGGGGCATGGTGTTCCAGGACAGCGATCTTGCCAAATGGATAGAGGCGGCGGCCTACTCCCTGGCATGGCATCCCGACGGGGAACTGGAAAAAACCCTGGACGAAACCATCGACATCATCTGCAATGCCCAGCAGGATGACGGTTACCTTGACACCTACTACATTATCAAGGGCTTGGAAAAGCGTTTTACCAACCTGAAGGACAACCATGAACTGTACTGCCTTGGGCATTATATCGAGGCGGCAACAGCCTATTACGAGGTCGCGGGAAAGCGGAAACTCCTGGACGCCATGATCCGCTATGTGGACTGCGTGGATAAAAACATCGGAGCCGAAGAGGGAAAGCTCCACGGCTATCCCGGCCATGAAATAGCGGAGATGGCCCTGGTCCGGCTTTACGCCGTCACCAACGATGAAAAACATCTGAAGCTGGCCAAGTATTTTATCGACCAGCGGGGGCAGCCGCCCCTTTTCTTTGAGGAAGAGACCAGGCGGAACGGGAATACCTTCTACTGGAAGGACAGTTACGTGCAGTACCAATACTACCAGGCGGGGAAACCGGTAAGGGAACAGCACATCGCCGAGGGCCACGCGGTCCGGGCGGTCTATCTTTATTCGGGGATGGCCGATGTTGCCCGCCTGACGGGGGACGATTCCCTTCTGGCCGTCTGCGGGGATCTCTGGAACGATATCGTTCACCGTCAGATGTACATCACCGGTTCCATAGGACAGTCCGCCTACGGGGAGGCCTTCTCCTACGACTACGATCTCCCCAACGACACGGCTTATGCGGAAACCTGCGCCGCTATCGGGCTGGCCTTCTTTGCCCGCAGGATGGCATCGATCATGCCGAAGGGCGAATACGCCGATGTAATTGAACGGACCCTTTTTAACGGCATCATCAGCGGCATGGCCCTGGACGGGGAATCCTTCTTCTACGTGAATCCCCTGGAAGCCCTGCCCCAGGCAAGCCTGAAAGACCGGAGGATGCGGCATGTTAAGATCGAAAGGCAGAAGTGGTTCGGCTGCGCCTGTTGTCCCCCGAATCTTGCCCGTATCATAGCTTCCCTGGGCTCCTACGTGCATTCGGCAAACGGCGGCTCCGTGTATACCCACCTCTATGTGGGAAGCGAGGCGAGGCTTGCTCCCGGCGGCAGGGAGCTGAAAATCAAAATCGAAACAAAATACCCCTGGGAAGGACAGGTTGATATAAGTTTCGCCCTGGAGGGAAAAGCCGCTTTCAGCTACGGCCTCCGCATACCCTCCTGGTGTAAATCCTTCAGCCTCAAGCTCAACGGGGACAACGCAGCCTATTCCATGCAGGACGGCTACGCCCTGTTAAACCGTGAATGGCAGGACGGGGACAGAATTACCCTGACATTTGATATGCCGGTAAACCTGGTGGAAACCAACCCCCATGTGCGGGATAATTCCGGCAGAATCGCGGTCACCCGGGGGCCCATTGTGTACTGCCTTGAGGAAAAAGATAACGGAAAAGAACTTTTTCGCCTCCACGCGGGAAGGCCGGAGGACTTCACGGTGACATACGGGAAGGATCTTCCGGAAGGCTTGTGCACCATATCCTTTACCGGGAAAAGGGAAAAGGACTGGCAGGACGGCGCGCTCTACCGGAACCTTGCGGATGCGGCCTATGAGGACAAGAAGCTGATCCTCATTCCTTACTATGCGTGGGCCAACCGGGGAGCAGGAGAAATGACGGTCTGGATACACAAATAGCGGCGTTTTTTACACATCAAAGGTCAAAGATAAAGCAATTCTTTAACCGCGTGGGGGCTTTTTGCCACGGGAGACATGGACAAGGGGGACGCTGGAACGGAATTTAGAACTAACAGGTGTCTCATATTGCGTCTCTATGTATTGGTAATACTAACGTGAGTTCAATACGGAAAAAAAAGTCCGCCGGACCGTCCGCAATTACGCGGATTAACGCTAACTTATCCGAATAATCCGCATATAAATTATGAGGAAGTCCCCTCCGACGGGAGGGCTTCCGAAGCAAACGAGGTGTAAAAGAGCAGCCGCTCAAAATACTCATCGGACCACGCCATCTGTTTCACCCGGCTTTTCATGCTGTCCTTTGATTCTTCATCGGCACACGCTGCCGTCAGCGCTATCTTTCGGAAATATGCCCAGTTCTCAGGAGCATTACCGCTCTTTATCCGGGCCGCATCCTCCC
>JAISOQ010000143.1 GCA_031275515.1 Treponema sp.
GCTTGCCCCGCGGAGGCTCATTGCGGCATTTACCGGGCCTCTCACCTGGCGGCATGGATGCCAAAAACGCGCTCACCGGTTCGCGCACGCCCCTGGGTGTCCCGCAGGCGACTGAATAGTTACAGCTAAGTTTCAATTCAATATACCATCAGAGATCGCTTTGAGCGCATCTTTATACAAAGCATATCATAACCCAAAGAAAAGTCTTCATTCTGAACTACCACATGAGAAGGCACTCTGAGTTGAGTATTGGTAAAATTCCATATTGCGTTAATTCCCGCGTCTACCAGGGTATCCGAAACATCCTGCGCGTAAATATCCGGCACCGTCAGAATCGCGATCTTGACATGCAATAAAGGAACATTGATAGCTATTGTTGTTGTATTAAGAACCGGTACTCCATGGATAGCTGCACCTATCTTTTCAGGATCTATATCAAACCCCGCGACAATGTTAAGTCCGTTTAATTGAAATTCTTCATATCCGATAAGCGCTGAACCTAAATTGCCGACTCCTGCTATAATTGCGTCCCGCGGAATATTCCACCCCAAAAAACCTTCAATAGCATCAACAAGAACTTCTGCCGGGTACCCTTTCCCGGGTTTCCCCTTGATGCCGGTAATACCCAGGTCCTTGCGGACCTGAATTGATTCCAGATGCAATTCCCGCGCTATTGCGGCCCCTAAAATATACTTCTCCCCTTCACGCCGCAGATTACGGATAATATGCAGATATGAAGGGAGCCTGCGAATCGAAAAAGCCGCGGATATTTTCAGATTTTGCATAAATATATTCCTTTTAGTTTCGGTCTCGTAGGATCTGCTGAAAAGTCCGGATGAGATTACAGGTTCCCTTGAGGCGGCAGGAACTTCCGGTACAAACGGCAGGATCAGACATGGCGGCTCCCTTTTTTCGTATAATCCACATGGAGCAATTCATGGACCCGCCCCTTGAGAATTCCGTTATACAGGTTCATCATCAGGGGATTCTCTTCGGAACGTTTGATGTAACAGAGCCGATCCGCCGAATAAAGGCCCCGGCCCCGTTTTTCTTTTTCTTCCCGGCCTGCTGTGGGCTGACCCGCGCCGCAGACGCAGCCCCCCGGACAGGCCATGACCTCCACAAAGTCGTAGTGTTCTTCCCCCCCGGTGATCCGCCTGATAAGATCCGACGCGTTTTTTAAGCCGCTTACCATAGCGATCTTTAGTTCCCGTTCACCATACATGATGGCTGTGGTTTTAATTCCCTCCATGCCCCGCACCCCATGCCAGGCCAGGGCCGCGATGCTCCGGGAAGATTTATCATTGCTCACCCGGCGGAGTACCGCCTCGGTAACGCCGCCGGATACGCCGAAGATCACCCCCGCGCCGGAATAGGTCCCAAAGGGCATGTCAACCGCTTCGGGCTCCAGTTCGTGGAAAACGATTCCCGATTCCTGTATCATGCGGACCAGTTCCTGGGTGGTCAGCACATAATCGACCCGGGGCTTTCCGTTCACCGTGAATTCCTCCCGGGCGGCCTCAAATTTTTTCGCGGTACAGGGCATAACGGCTACATGTACATGGCGGCGGCCGGAGAGGCGGCTTGTTTCTTCACCGATGACCGAAGCGAACATTTGCATGGGAGACCGCGCCGTCGAAATATAGGGAAGTATTTCGGGATGATGCTTCTCGCAGAATTGTATCCATGCGGGACAGCATGAGGTAAAGAGGGGCATACCGTCAGGATCTTTTTCCAGCTTTTTGAGGAATTCGTTGGATTCTTCAAGAACGGTCAGATCCGCGCTGGTGGAAGTATCGTAGATTTCATCAAAACCCATACGGCGCAGGGCCGCTACGATACGGCCTATGGCGTTGTCCGCAGCTCCCGCGGTGTTGCCCGGGACATACCCCCTGTCCTGAAGGCCGAATTCCCTGCCTACCGCCACCCGTACCGCCGGGGCGATCTGGCAGCTTACCTTTGTTTCCCTGTCGTCCAGGGCGCTCCACACTTTTCTGACGTCGTCCTTTACCGTAATAGCCCCGGTGGGACACACCGCGGCACACTGGCCACAGCCCACACAGGATGAATCGGCGATAGGCTGTCCGAAGACAGGGCTGACGATCATTCTGGAACCCCTGTGGACAAAGTCGATGGCCCCCACATCCTGAATCTCGTTGCACATCCGCACGCAGTCGCCGCAGAGTATGCACTTGGCCTTGTCCCGGGTAATGCAGAGGGAGGAATTGTCGATCTTCGGTTCCGGGGCGGTATTCGGAAAACGTACCTGCCGGATGTTGAACCGTTTAGCCAGTTCCTGAAGCCTGCACTTCCCGTTCATGGTACAGGCGGTACAGTCCCGGCAGTGATTTGCCAAAAGCAGTTCAAGGATCATCCTGCGGTATTTCCGCAGCCGTTCCGTATTGGTCCTTATCTGCATCCCGGCCTTGGGAGGGGTCGAGCAGGCCGCCTCAAGGTTCCGGCCGGTTTCTACCATGCACATCCGGCAGGCTCCATAAATCGAAAGCTCCGAATGATAACAAAAGGTGGGAAGCTCAATCCCCGCCTTTCGGATCAACGCGAGAATATTTTTTTCTCCGTTAATCTCTACCGGAATCCCGTCTATCGTAATGTGTTCTTTTACTTGATTCTTTTTTTCCATAATTAGCTTGCCTCCTTAACGGCGCTGAAGGAACAGGTTTCGATACAGGCCCTGCACTTGATACATTTGGCTTCGTCGATGACAAAGGGCTGTTTATTCACACCGCTGATAGCCCCAACGGGACAGGCCCTGGAACATTTTGAACAGCCTTTGCACTCCGCCGCCTCAATGTAAATCCTTTTAAGTTTTTGACAGCTCCCCGCGGGGCAGCGTTTTTCGTAGATGTGGGCTTCGTATTCGCTCCGGAAATTTTTGATGGTACTCATCACCGGGAAAGCCGCGGTTTTTCCCAGGCCGCAGAGGGCGGTTTGGGAAATGGTGTCCGCAAGTTCCAGAAGAAGTTCAATGTCCCCGTCCGCCCCGTTCCCCGAAGTGATACGTTCCAGAATCTCCAGCATCCGCCGGGTTCCTTCCCGGCAGGGGACGCACTTGCCGCAGGATTCGTGCTGGGTAAAGTGCATGAAAAAACGGGCGATTTCTACCATGCAGGTATGCGTATCCATCACCACCAGGCCCCCGCTGCCGACTATGGCTCCGGCTTTCTGCAGGGAATCGAAATCCAGGGGAAGTTCCAGATCATCCCTGGTGAGGCAGCCCCCCGACGGCCCGCCGGTCTGCACCGCCTTAAATTCAGCTCCGTCCCGTATGCCTCCGCCTACGTCGAAGATCACTTCCCCAAGGGTCATACCCATGGGCACTTCGATAAGGCCGGTGTTCTCGATGTTGCCGGTAAGGGCAAAGGTTTTGGTGCCGGGGCTGTTTTCGGGCCCGATGGTTTTGTACCACGAGGCCCCCCGGTTGATGATGAGCGGCACATTGGCGAAGGTCTCTACATTGTTGAGCAGGGTAGGTTTTTCAAAGAGCCCCTGTTCTACCGTCCGGGGAGGCTTTACCCGGGGCATTCCCCGTCTGCCTTCGATGGAGGCGGTAAGGGCGCTGCCTTCACCGCAGACAAAAGCGCCGGCGCCCCGGTAAATTTGCAGGTTAAAAGAAAAGTCCGTTCCCATGATATTCGCGCCCAAAAGGCCCGCCTCCTCCGCCTGGGCTATGGCGGTCCTGAGCCGGCTTACCGCCATGGGGTATTCGGCCCGGACATAGATATACCCTTCGGACGCGCCGCCGGCCCTCCCGGCGATGAGCATCCCTTCGATCATCTGATGGGGTATCCCTTCCATGACGCTTTGATCCATAAAGGCGCCGGGGTCCCCTTCGTCGCCGTTGCAGACAACGTATTTGGGCTCCTCCTTCTGCCTGCTCACCTGCTGCCATTTGGTCCCCGCGGGAAATCCCGCCCCGCCGCGGCCCCGGAGCTTGGAACCGGATATCTCGGTGATGATCTGTTCCCGGCTCATATCGAACAGGGCCTTTTCAAAGGCCGAATATCCGCCTGTGGCGATGTACTCGGCGATGGACTCGGCGTTTATGCGGCCGCACTGCTCCAGCACAACCCGGGTCTGTTTCCTGTAAAAGGGTATTTCGTCCCGTTTGGGATAGGAAACGCCGTTTTTCCGGTAGACCAAACGGTCGATTAATTTTTTGCCGGCGATGGTCTTTTCAACGATTTCCTCGCAGTCCCCAACCTTAACTCTGGTGTAAAGCCAGCCCTCAGGCTCAACAAGGATAAGGGGCCCTATGTCACAGTAACCGTGGCATCCGCATTTCTTGATCCCCGCGGGATGTCCCGGTTCTTCGGTGATCCGTACCGCACAGGGAATCTTCTTTTCGTTGACGAGATCAACCAGGCGTTCATAGATGTCGATGGCACCTGAGGCGATACAGCCTGTTCCCGCGCAGACAAGGACCTTGATTTTTTCATTATCCAGAGATTTTCTGTACAATTCCCTGGCCTTCCGCAATTCCTCTCTATTTGCCAGCATTAATTTCCCTTCCCCCGGGCCGGTTCCGCCCTGAGTTCCCCGATCAACGCGGAAACTTTTTCCGGAGTCATGGCCGCGTAAACTTTGTTGTTAACGGTCAGCGCAGGCCCAAGACTGCACGCGCCCAAACACGCCACGGTCTGGACGGTAAAACCCAAATCACCGGTGGTTACCTTAAACTCCGACAGGCCCAGTTCCCTGCGGAACCGTTCCAGGTTGGGAACGGATTTCCTCACATGACAGGCCGTCCCGTCGCACACCTTGATGATGTATTTTCCTTTCGGTTCCAGGGAAAAGTTTTCATAGAAGGTGGCGACCCCGTAGATCCGCGCCTCGCTCACCCGCAGCTTTTCCGCCAGATAGGGAAAAATTTCCGGGGGCAGGTAGTTGTACTTTTCCTGTACCCCCTGCAGAATGGGAATAATGGCGCTGGGCCTGCATCCCGCTCCGCCGATGATGGTGTCAAGGAATTCGTAATCAAATCCCGAATCCACTTCCCTTTTCTCTTCTGAAGACTCTTTCATTAATTTTCCTCTCTATAAAAAATATTCGTAACTATGTCAGTCGCAGGGTGATTTCAGAACTTTTCTTGTTCTCCAATGGACTTGTTCGGAAACTGAGGTTTCCGAACAAGTCCAATGCTTCAACAAAGGGGACAGAGAAGCCGCTGGCCGCGGCATTAAGGCCCTTTCGCTCTCAATCGGCCCTTTAGGGCCGACGGCCCCTTGGGGGCCGACGGCTCATTGGGGACTAAAGCCTCTCCGGACTAAAGCCCCTCCATTCCGCGGATTGCGGCAACGAAGTTGCCGACGCTATCGGCCCTTCGGCATTATCTTCATTGCGGCATTTACCGGGCCTCTCACCTGGCGGCATGGATACCCGAAACGCGCTCACCGGTTCGCGCACAACCCCGGGTGTCCCCCAGGCGGCTGAATAGTTACAGATTATCAAACAAAAATGGCGTTGTAAAATATAAATTTGGAATAAAGTCATATATATTTGATATTACCAATGGACGTTTTCCCCTGTTTGCCGTATTTTCCGGGAAAAAACCGTTAAAGCAAGCGTGAAAAACCCCTTCAAAGGATATTGGCGGCCATATAGTTTTTTATATGGATGAGGATTTTTAGTTATATTGCTTCAAGGAAACTTCATTTCGTGATTCAAAGAGCTTATCGATGAATTTTTTGTCCAGCATGGTAAAGGTATAGTCCTTGCGATAAACAAGGACATCCTTGTAACGGTTATTGAGAAAGGCGCATTTCCGCTGGACAAGGCCGTACCGTTTAAGCAGCCTGCCGGGTATGGGAGAGACCCACATATAGGTAGTCGACAGGCTGGTGAGAAGCTCGAACTGGTTAAACCGTTCGTAGAGGTATATCCGTTTTTGGGGTACCGCCTCTGATAATGGATATTGCAGTTCCGCCGTGTTAAGATAGGGTACTACCGTATCGCCGTGGACAATTTCGATATAAGATTTCAGTTTGGAAAATTTTACTTCATCATCCATAGCAAGGGGATGATTTTTCGACATCAAAGCCAGATATTCAAATTCCCAAATCAGATCGTGCCCTAAATGTTTATCCGCAAGATAATCAAAATAATAATTTTCGTACATTGTCTGATAACGGATGATACCCAGATTAAATTTATGGCTGATTACATTCTCCACCGTGGAGATCGAATTGGTTTCCTGGATGTTGATGTTGATCTCCTTTTCAGTATCCAGTTCCATTGCAAATTTGGTAAAACCTCTGGCAATATAACTGCCCCTGGGTATGGATATGCTGAAATCCTGCCGATCTATGGTTTCCGAATCGGTAAGTTTATTGATCTGTTCAAACTGTTCCAGAATTTTCTGGGCGTAATCCAGAAAGCGAAGCCCTTTTTGGGTGGGGATGACGCCGCGGGAATTCCGTTCAAAGATGGAAAATCCGACACTGTCCTCAATTTCTTTGACTATCTTGCTTAAATTCGGCTGCGCCATATAGAGATTCTCCGCAGCCTTTGTTATAGATCTGGTACGTTCAATTTCTATGGCATACTTAAAAAACAAAATATTCATTTACTACCACCATATCAATGACCTGAATCCGTACATAAAATTGATTAACTCCTTATACCATAAGGAATTATGACAAAAACACGGCAACCCGCCGGGTTACGGATAAAAAAGTAATCCCTGCTAAAACATGCCTGCCTCCCTGTGGTATATCTGACAAAAAAACAACTACTCAAGGAGAACAAGTATGGTGGACATTGATTCTACTAAAGAACGGATGGAAAGTAAAGGCGGCCTGTGAGCC
>JAISOQ010000149.1 GCA_031275515.1 Treponema sp.
ACAGTTCCTAAGTATCCGCCCTTAAAACATGGCAGATCCCCCGCAGAGTACCCAGCTCGCCAGTATCGCAACGATGAAAGAGCCGGTATAAACACGTCCGCTCCTGCGGTAGAGGTATGTTGACAGGAAGAAGAACACCGCGAATTGGGGGATGAGCAGTATCATCACCGACATGAAGGGGCCGCCGAAAAGGGAAGAAAAGATAAGGTCCACGCCGGGCCCCAAACCCATAAAGAAAGGGATATACTCAATGAGAACGATGAGGAACACCCCGCCCAGCATGACGAAGACACTGTACCCCCACCAGACAAGCTGGGTAGCCCCAGGGGTCCGCCGTTCCGGAAGCCGGAGCTGCCCGTAGAGTTTGCTCCCCGCGTTAACCGTGAAAAAGGCGGTGTAGAAGGGCAGGTAAACAAAGAACTGCCCCAGGCGTTCCGGCGTAAAAGGCTTGAAGAAGGGCCAGATGAAGCGGAAGTCAAGCTGGAAAAGCGCGGCGCTGATACAGACCTGGAGGTACATGAACCCCGTAAGGATGAAGGCCGCCAGAGCGGATTTGGCAATAACGCCCCGGTTGAAACGGCCGGGGGCCGCCTTATCCGCGAGTCCCAGATCGTAGAGGGTAACGCCCATACGCTTTCCCTCTCCCTTTTTGTACCAGTGGATCAGCATGATGAGGGACACGATCATGAGGAAAGTAAGCCAGGTGATGAAGCCCGTCCCTATGGTCATGCGGAACAGGTTTTCCGGTACGGGGAGGAGGCCGTGGCCCAGCTGACCAAGGAAGGGGAAGGTAAAGCCGCTTACCAGGATGGAGATGAGCGCGGTAGTTCTTCTGCTTTTTGGAGGAAGGAGCCTGAGGTTCTCTCTCTCCAGGGGCTGGATCAGGGGCGCGAAGAATTTGAAGCTCCCAAGGAAGAGGAAGCCGGGCAGTATGGAAACCAGGGCGGCAAGCATGGCGATGAGTCCCAACATTTCCTTGATCATGTAGATGTGATCCGAATCAGCCAGCATTGTCCCGGCGCTCAAGGCGTTGGTAAACCAGTACATGGCGGCGGTAAGCGCATGGCCGTCATGGGTGGTAAGCCTATGGTTGTTCTGAATGAGTTCCATGCGCCGGGCGCTGCCGTCGGCAAAAGAGCCGTAGGTTTTGTCCCATTCCACCGGGGAGGACTGGCCCATAAAGTCCCGGTATCGCAGAGGCGTCTTTTCAAGGCCCATCACGTTCCGCTGATAATCCCGGAAGTAATCAAACTCGTCCCACCGGGCCTGGATCAGGAGTACATTGTTGAATTTGACGCTTTCCGCATCGTAATACTCAGGGGGGATAAGTTCGCCGCATTGAAGCGCCAGAGCCTTGTGTCCGGGAAAGGCGGCGGCCACAGACCAGGACGCCCAAGTCCCCATAGAGTGGCCGGTGACGCCTATACGGGTACTGTCCACAAAGGGAAGGGATTCCAGGAAGCGGTAGGCGTCTTTGCCCCCCATAGAACTGTCCGCAAGGCCCTGGGATATATCGGGACGGAAGAAGTCCAGGACGCTGAAAGTCATCATGATGAGGAAGCGCCGGGGGCCGGAAACGGTCTTGTCCAAATTGGTGAGCTTATGGGCGCCCCAGCCCCGCCCCCTCATGCCGGGCCTGGTATACCCGTGTCCGTAAAGGTCCACCGACAAGGCGGCTATACCCCGGCGGGCCAGCTCTATGCTGTAGGCCGCGGAAGTTTCCCTGTCGTTCTGGTAGCCGTGCATCACCAGAACCGCCGGAGCGGGATTGGCGGCGTCCACGCCTTCCGGAACATAGAGTTTGTAGGCTATGCGTCCCTTAATGCCCGTTCCCGCAGGTCCGCCGGGAACGGTTGTCTTAAAAAACCCGGAAGTAACCGTGAGCCTCCCAAAATCCGTTTGTACCAGGGAGGCAAGGCCCGCCGACAGAAAGGCCGCCGCTGCACAGGAGAGAAATACCGCCAGGGGTTTATACCGTTTCATACTGAGATTCCTCCTTAATTACACACGAACCTGTCCCAAAACTTCGGTTTTGGAATAGACTCACGCTTAAACTATGTATTAAGCAAATATTTACGCAGTTTAACAAAAACCTCATCAAAATCCAATGGTTTACCCAAATGATCGTTCATCCCGGCGGCAAGACACTTTTCAATATCTTCCCGGAATACGTTGGCGGTCATCGCGATTATGGGGATTGCCCTGAAATGTTCCTGTGACTGCCTCTCATGCCATTCCTGTTCAAACTTTCTGATTTGGCGGGCGGCTTCGTAGCCATCCATCTCGGGCATCTGAATATCCATGAAGATCATATTGTATTTTTCAGGGGCTTCCTGAAAAAGGCGCAGCGCAACCGCGCCGTTTTCCGCGCAGTCTATGGCCAGTTTTGTCGGCTCCAAAACGGTTAGTACGATTTCCCGGTTAATATCCACATCCTCGGCCAGGATGATACGGTAGTTTTTAAAATTATCGCCCTCCAGGTCCTCCTCCTCCAGGTCCTGCTCCTTTTCGACGGCAGTAAGATTGTTCACCCCGAAACATCCGTTAATGATATTCGCAATACTTGATGGGAACAGGGGTTTTTGGAGGAATTTGTTTACTCCTGCGTTTTTCGCGTCAGCCTCGATCACGCTCCATTCGGCGGCGGATATCATGATCACAACGGAATCACTGAAATTCTTTGCCTTAATCCAGCGGGTAAGATCTATGCCGTTCATGCCGGGCATTTTCCAGTCTATAAAATAAATATTGTAGGCTCCCTTCTTTTCGATAAAGTCTATAGCTTCTTTTGCGTCTGCGGCGACATCACAGGAAACGCCAAAGCCGTCCTGAACGATTTCCAAAAAATATTCCCTGATAACCGGGTCATCATCCACCATCAGCACTCGGATATTGTTCCAATTTACGCCGGGGCCGAGCATTTCGTGTTTTTCTTCCAGCCCCCGGCCCGCTTGTATCGTAAAGAAGAAGGCCGAGCCTTTGTCAAGTTCTGAGTCTATCCAAATTCTGCCGCCCATCATCTCTACGATACGCTTGGAAATAGCAAGTCCCAGTCCCGTCCCGCCGAATTTACGGGAAGTGCTGCTTTCGGCCTGCTGGAAAGATTTAAAAAGCCGCTCCTGCTGCTCCTGGCTGATGCCTATACCTGTATCGCGTACTTCAATTTGAAGGATGCAGACATCGCCTTCTTCTTTTACAAGGCTGGCGTTCAAATTGATAGACCCGTATTCGGGCGTGAATTTAACCGCATTGCCCAGGAGGTTTGTTATCACCTGGGCAAGCCGCTGATCGTCGCCGATCAACGTGCGGGGTATTTTCTTGTCAATATAAACCGAAAAACTCTGGTGTTTTTCATCTACCCGGAAGTTGACGACATTGACCACCCGCTGGAGCATTTTTTCAAACACGAATTCCGTGGGAGAAATCTCAAATTTGTTCGCCTCGATTTTTGACATGTCCAGTATATCGTTGATAACCCCCAGAAGGTGATTCGAGGCGTCTTCGATTTTTGCAAGACAGTAATCCTTTCGTTCGGTCTCGGAGGAAGCTTTGGCGATAGCGGTCATGCCTATAATGGCGTTCATCGGAGTGCGGATTTCGTGGCTCATATTCGCAAGGAAATCGCTCTTGGCGCGGCTTGCCTCATTCGCCGCTTCAAATGCGCTCTTGAGGTGCCGGGCCATCTCGTTGCGCTGAATGGAATTAATGATCATCATAGACCCGGAACGCAGTATTGTTATCTCTTCCTCAAAGAAACTCCGTTTCTGGTGACAGTCATCAAAACTGGCAAAACCCCAAAAAACATCTTTTAGAAAAAGCGGGACAACCAGGACGGACTTAATATTCATGGGTTCAAGCAGCAAACGCTCCCGGGCAGATAAATTTTCTACCGGGCCGTTAATAATCCTTCCTTTAGAAAGCCGTTCCTCCCAGTCAGGCAAGGATTCTTTATAGGCATATTCCACTAACGGAATGTTCTGCCGCTTTACATCTTTAATCCATTCATAAACCTGTACGTAGTAAAGCTGCCCGTCGTCTTTTTGAATATTTTTCCAGACATAGACGCGATCAACATTAACGCAGCGGGCTATCATCTCAACGCCCCGGTCAAGGGCGCTTTTCAGATCCTCCGTATCCGACGACAGCAGAATTGTCGCAAGATCGTTTACCACATGCAGAAGCCTGTCCTGCCTTACGAGTTCGATGGTACGGTCATGGACCACCTGTTCAAGCCTGGAACCGGCCCGCTGGTTCCGCCGGACCCAAAAGAAAAAAAAGCCGGTAACGGAAACCAGAAGAACCACGGCTGCAATGAACCAGGCTAAATGGAGGCGTATCGATTTTTTACGGTAAGCGCCGGCAGGCTGGAGCTGGCTGGGAAGGAAGCGCAAAGCCGTTTCACTCAGGTCTGCGATGGAAGCGGCTTTAACAACCCGGAAGAATTCTTCCGTGGTCCCGCCGTCATAGGAGGAGGAGAATGCCCCCTCTGGTATGCTGCTATTTAAAAGGATACTCAGGGTTTCGGCGGAAATATCCTCCCGATTGGTATAAACAAAATATTCCGGCGCTGCCTGAACTTCCCCGCCGTGACAGGCCATAAGGCATATCAGAAGTCCGGCTGCAAGAAAAGCTAAAGCATTGCTTTTATGTAAAATCTTCATACGAGGGGGCCTTATAATTTATAATATTCATCTTATTTAATGATAATTTCTCCGGCCTCCCAGGTAAAGGGAAGGATTGGTTTTTCTATCCGCAAAGAGGCTCATGTCTTTCCAAAAAATCAAAAAAAAGTTAAGATTGTTATGGAAATGCCGATAAAAGAGGGTACGTCTAAGGGCGTGGCATGTCGAATTTGGAGGGTGTAACTTGGCATATACAAGCGCATTATCCGCATACCGGGAAACAAGGGTCAAAACCGCCAGCCAGGGCCAGCTTATCATCATGTTGTATGATGAGGCGGTGAGGCAGCTTGACTGGGGCATCGATCTTTTGCAGGCAAATGCAGCGGGACAAAGAGATCCGGGGAAAACCGAAATAATCGGAAAGACTATCCTAAAAACCCAGGAAATTATTACCGAATTGATGGTTTCTCTGGATTTTGAGCAGGGAGGGGACATCGCGAAGAATCTTTTTTCCCTCTATACGTGGTTTAACAAGGAACTTCTGGAGGCGAACATCTCCCGGGATATAAAGCGTATCCTGTCCGTCCGGAATATGTTCAACGAGCTGCGAAGCGCCTGGGCCGAAATCGTGGCCAAAACAGCGGCGGAAAACATGGGGCAGCCTTCCGCCGGCATCAACATTGCCGGTTAGGGGCGGGAATGGCGGTATCTGCCAAAGTACCCGCTAAGGGTTCCCCGGCTTTGCCGGTGGAGCTTCCCCCCGGAGAGCTTACCCGGCGGGTGGCGATTTTGAAGCGGTTCCGGGAACTCCTGCAAGCTCAACGGGATCGGTTTCGGGATTACCTTGCGGTTCTGGATACACAAAAAGATGTCATAGCAGAGGGCGAGACCGGCGACTTCCATACCCATGTTGAGCTGGAGGAGAAGATCCTGGCGGATATTTTTGCCATTCAGAAGGTCATAGACCCGTTGGATGTCATGTACCGCAGCGTCTACTCCGAAACTGCCGGGGATAGGGTTGCGCCGGTTTCCGAGGTCGTGAGTCTCAAAAACGCCCTGGAAGACCTGAAAGCCGAGGCCAAAGCCCGGACCGAGCGTAACAAAGCGCTCCTGGCCAGCCGGATGGACGAAATCCGCAAGGAAATCAAAACCATAAAGAAAAATCCTTACAGAAGCGTTCATCCGGTGTATTCCGGCGAAGGTACTGCTTCCTTGGTGGATATTCGGACCTGAGGGCTATGAAAATTTTTATCCTTAGAGTCTGTCCCAAAACTGAATTTTTGGGACAGACTCCTTATTACAAAGATTGCAGAATCAAATGACGATGTTTCAGGTTCCCTGCGTACCGGACAGGCCCTGAAACATTCGCCGTATCAGGTTAAGCGTATTAAACTCTAGCCGGCATCAATTATGCGCCGGATCTGCGAGATCAGTTCCCCGGCGTACCGGTGCAGGTCCTTTCTTTCTGGTCCACAATTCATCTCAAATTCTACTTGCCTCCAGAGGTTTTCCCTTGTTATTTTATACATAAATTCGTTTATTTTTTAATCTCAATACAGAAAGGAGTCTCTTCATGGCACAGCATCAATTTCAGACCGAAGTAAGCCGGTTATTGCACCTTATCATCCATTCCCTTTATTCCAACCGGGAGATATTCCTGCGGGAACTGGTCTCCAACGCCTCCGATGCTCTGGACAAGCTCAAGTACCTGACCGTAGCGGACGATGCCTACAAAACCATCAGCTTTGACCCCCGAATCGATATTTCCTTTCATAAAGAAACGGATAATCCCCAGGTATCCACCCTTACCATATCGGATAACGGCATTGGGATGAACGAAGCGGACCTGATTGAATCCCTGGGGACCATAGCCCGGTCCGGAACCAGGGCCTTCCTTGAAAAGCTCACTACCGATGCGAAAAAAGACTCCAACCTCATAGGCCAGTTCGGGGTAGGCTTCTACTCGGCCTTCATGGTGGCGGATCGCATCGAGGTCATCAGCCGCAAGGCCGGTGAAGACGCCGCCTGGAAGTGGACCAGCGACGGAAAGGACAGCTTCGACATCGAGAGCGCCCAGCGGGACGCCCAGGGAACGACGGTTATCCTCTACCTGAACGAAGATGGGCAGGAATACGCCAACCGCTGGTCTGTCGAGAACATCATCAAACGGTACTCCAACCACGTGGCGTTCCCCATTTACCTTACCTACGATGAGAAGGAATACGATGACAAAGGTAAGGAGAAGGGAAGTAAAACTAAAACCGACCGGATCAATTCCGGGACAGCCCTCTGGCGGCGGGCCAAATCGGAACTCAAAGAAGAAGATTATCATGAATTCTACAAACAATTAGGGCACGACACGGAGCCTCCCCTTTTCTACATCCATACCAAGGCCGAGGGGACCCTGGAATACTCCACCCTGTTCTACATTCCTCAAAAAGCGCCTTTTGATATGTACAACATGGACTACAAACCAGGGGTCAAGCTCTATGTTAAGCGGGTCTTCATCACCGACGACGATAAAGAACTCATGCCTACCTGGCTCCGCTTTGTCCGGGGGGTTATCGACTCCGAGGATCTGCCCCTCAACGTGAGCCGTGAGATACTCCAGCAGAACAAGATACTCCTCAACATCAAAAACGCATCGGTAAAAAAACTTCTTGGGGAATTCAAGACCCTGGCGGACATCGCCGCTTCCGGTTCGGAGGATGCCAAAAAGAAGTGGGAAACCTTCATCGGCCAGTTCAACCGCCCCCTCAAGGAAGGACTCTATCAGGATTTTGCCAACCGGGAGGCCCTTCAGGAACTGGTCAGATTCAAGAGCACCCAGGCCGAAGGCTGGACCAGCTTCGCCGACTACGTTTCCCGGATGAAAGAGGATCAGAAGTACATCTACTACATTACCGGAGGCGATGAAAAAACTCTCCGGGCATCCCCGCTCCTGGAAGCCTATACCGCCAAGGGTATTGAAGTCCTCATCATGGATGACGAGATCGACGACATCATTATTCCCACTCTTTACAGTTACCGGAAGGAAACCCCCGGGGCAGACGGTAAAAGCGAGGCCCGGACCTGGGATCTTAAAGCTGTGAATCGTTCCGGCGCCGATGAGGAACTGGGGGAGAAGAAGGATAAGCAGGCGGAGAAGGAGATCAAGCCGGTCATCGAGAAGATCAAGAAGGCCCTGGGCGACCGGGTGAAGGATGTCAAACTCTCCCGGCGGCTCCACGATTCCCCTTCGTGTATCGTGGCGGACGAGAACGATCCCTCCATACAGATGGCCCAGATGCTCAAGGCTATGGGACAGACCGAGATGCCGGACATCAAGCCCATTCTGGAAATCAACGGCGACCACCCCATCGTGGTCCACCTCAAGAACACGGAAGACGAGGATCGCATCGCCGACGTGGCGGGGGTCCTGTTTGATCAGGCCCTCCTGGTGGAAGGGGCAAAGCTCAAGGACCCCGCAGACTTCGTAAAACGGCTCAACCGTCTGCTGGCGAAGTGAAGCCTGGAGACCTGTTAGAAAACGGCGTGGAAAAGGCGGCGTACTGTACCGTTGTTTCCATGCCGTTTCCATTTTCAGTAACCTTCTGTTATTATCTTAGAAAAAAGTGACAATTTTTTTTATTCCCCCTTGAATTTTGGGGAAATGATTATTATTATAATAAAGAGGAGGGTTATATAAGGTTTCTGGTTTTTAATAAGATTTGGGATTTGAAAAAATAGCGGTTTTAGCAATGTGATTTTTTAGGAGGCCATTATGGAAAATCCGCCTGAAGCAGCAGGCCGGTACAATGAGATTACCGGCTATATTCGAGACATGATATATTGCAGAACAAGTTTACAATAATGTTAATTGATGCTCAAAAGGAGCATTTTCCTGTTTCATATTTAAATGTATGAGTAAAGGGATTTATAAAAGCCGGAGCGTATCCGGCTTTTTATTTTAAACAATGCCATGCCGCCCGGCGGATGCTCTTCGTTATCCTGATATGGTATACTAGCCTCCCATGAAGAAACAGCGTACATGTGTCTTTAAATGCGCCTCTTGCGGCCATGAAGAACCCAAATGGCTGGGCCGCTGCCCGGAATGTGGGGAGTGGAACACCCTTATCGAGACAGCGGTGAATAGCCGGAGCAGTCCGGCAGGTCTTACCAGTCCCGGCAGCCGCGGTAAAGGCGAGGCCCCCCAGTCTCTGCCCCTGTCATCGGTGGACCCCCAGGAGGGGAGCCGCATAGGGAGCGGCATTGCCGAACTTGACCGCGTCCTGGGCGGGGGCGTCATGAAGCGGTCCGCCATTCTCGTGGGAGGCGAGCCGGGGATAGGCAAATCCACCCTGCTGCTCCAGGCCGCCGCCGCCGCCGAAACCAAAGGGCGTATACTCTACGTGTCCGGGGAAGAATCTGCGGGGCAGGTTCGCATGAGGGCGGACCGGCTGGGAATCATGGGAGCGGCGGCCAGCCGTATCGAAATCTGCTGTTCCGGAAACCTCGATGATATCGAAGCCATTGTCAACGCTGTCAGGCCGGTAATCCTCATGGTGGATTCTGCCCAGACCCTGCGAACCAGCGAGGCGGGGCTTATCCCCGGTACGGCGAACCAGATGAAGTTCTGTTCCTACGAACTGATCTCCTGGGTAAAGGAACACGATGCGGCCCTCTTCCTGGTAGCCCATGTGACTAAGGACGGGCTTATCTCCGGCCCCAAATCCCTGGAGCACATGGTGGATACGGTACTCTACTTCGAGGGGCCTGTCTCGGCGGCCAGCGACGGGGACTGCCGGTTCCTTAGGGCGGCTAAGAACCGTTTCGGCTCCGTAGACGAGATAGGCATCTTCACTATGGGGGAACAGGGACTTTCGGGGGTGGAGAACCCTTCTCTCCTGTTTCTGGTACGCCGGGAAGGGGAATTACCTCCCGGCGTGGCTACCGCCGCTGTCCTGGAGGGGACCCGAACCTTGCTGGTAGAAATTCAGGCCCTCACAGTGCCTGCCAAAGGCGCCATAAGCCGGGTGTTCTCGGACCGTATAGATTCCGCAAGAGTTTCCCGGGTGGCAGCGACTTTGGAGAAACACCTTTCCCTGCGGCTTTCCGGCCACGACCTTTACGTCAATGTAGCCGGAGGTATACGTATCGCCGAAGTCGGGGTGGACCTGGCCCTGGCGGCGGCCATTTACTCAGCCAGGACCGGCCTGCCCGTTCCTGCCGGGACCGCTCTGACCGGGGAACTCTCCCTGGCAGGGGAGATTAGACCGGTACGGCGTATTGCAGGCAGGGTAAAAACAGCCCGTAACCTGGGGTTTGAGCGGTTTCTGGCTCCGCCCGGCGAGGGTGTGGCGCCGGGAATGGCCGTAAAAGACATCAAAGGGGCTATGAAGCTGCTTTTTACGTAGTACGGGAATCGGTACTGTAATCTGCAAAAAAAATAAAAAAATGTGAAATATAATCGATTCTCTCTTGACTGTCAAGCAAAAGTAGGATATTTTTTGTCTATAGAGATTTTCTCAAAATTGAAGTTTTGGGAAAGCAATCTTGAAATTCGTAGTTTTGTCGAACTGTAGGTTCGCAGGCCGAAAGCCTGAAAAACTGCAAGAGCCTACGGCTCAAGGCTGTCCCAAAACCGCAGTTGGTTTTGGGGCTGGCTCTATAGGATATTGTTTTTGAAGCGTTTACGGTACTTGTTTTTTTTGGAGAATTCCTCAGTCTACTGCAGTAAAGCACTTCAGTCATATTCATTCGATATGTTTCATGTCGGTTTTATATATGCATCCCATTTTTCTTGTCGGAAAGACCGGGAAGAAAAGGAGTCGTCCATTTTTTGTGGGCGTGAATAATTACGCGTACCCGGACGCGGTAACCTCTGGTTTGTATAGGCAAACTTTAGGTTCTTTCCGGGAGAAGGAATTTTCTCAATGGCTAAGAAACTGTATGTCGGTAATCTCTCTTACAACACTACCGAGGATGGGCTGCGGAATCTTTTTTCAGGTTTTGGCAGCGTTGCCTCAGCAAAGATCATTTTTGATCGCGAAACCGGCAACTCCAAGGGGTTCGGATTCATTGAAATGGGTTCGGATGAAGAAGCTACCGCCGCAATAGCGGGAACCAATGGCCGGGAATTTGAAGGCCGCCAGCTTCGTGTGAATGAAGCTATGGATAAACCCCGCAGGGATCGTGGCGCCGGGGGCGGATATAGTAACTGGTAATTCTACACTAGTAGGCGCTTGAGAAGAAATCGCATCATTCAACGTTTTCCATTCATTGTAGGTTTTCAGCGCCGTTCTAACAGCCTTCGGGATAAAAGTTCATTCATAAGGCTGGTTAAAACGGTAATGTCAATTTCTTCTGAAGCGTCTTCTATAGTTTCCCTGATTTCCTGCCAGTCTTCAACTTCCAGGGGCATGGAAGCGTCATTATATTCCCCCAAAAAGAAAGCGGCCATATACCCCATTTTCTGCAAAAAACCGGGCGCATCGTGTTGAGTATGTTCTCGTGCATAAAAGGCAAGATGCTTCGCCGGAGAGACGCCGATGATCGGGGCAATGAGAGCGGCAAATTCCTGCTCCGCCTGGTCCAGGATGGACGCCGCCGGTCCCGTACTTCCGCCGCCGGGTAGAGAGGCCGTGAGTCTGTCCAGGTATGCCGCAAAATGACTGGCCGGGTTCATTACAGGGAACCTCTTAGGCCCTTTGGGGGGCCCAAAATTTCCGATAGAATGATCCCCTGCGCCACGGGGGAGAAGCCTTGGAGTTTCTCCCAAAAGGCGTTATTAGCCCGTGGGCGATGGGTTTCGGCCAAAATAGGAGCGGCTGTTTCCTCAGACTGGGACTTGGGGGCGGGAACCGGCGGGGGCGGGGTTTCGGGGAACAGGGGGGGCGGAACGGCGGACCGGACCGGCTCGGGGGGTCGGGGAGATTCTACAGACAAGTCCCAGGCGGAAAAATTTTCCCTGTCCAGAGCCGCGCCTTCCGCTTCCAGGGCCTCAATGCCCGCAAGAGGGGAGGGAGGGTGGTTACGGTTCCGGCTTTCCGCCCGCTTCCTCAGAAAGAGAGCGAACCTGACCCCGACAACAATGGCAAGAACAATAAGGGAAAGACTTGCTTCAAAAAACTGCGTCACTTGGCATCACCGGGAAGGGAACCGCCTATGGAGGAGCGCATATCCGTATCGGCCTGGATGTTTTTAAGACGGTAATAGTCCATTATCCCCATGTGGCCGTTTCTAAAGGCTTCGGCAATAGCCCGGGGGATTTCCGCTTCGGCCAGGACCACTCTGGCGCGGTTCTCCTGGACCCGGGCCAACATTTCCTGTTCCTGGGCCTGGGCCGCCGCCCGGCGCTTCTCCGCCTCCGCCTGGAACCGCCGTTTATCCGCTTCCGCCTGATCCGCCTGGAGTTTGGCCCCTACATTGGCCCCAACGTCGATGTCAGCAATATCAATGGAAAGGATTTCAAAGGCGGTCCCCGCATCCAGGCCTTTTTCCAGAACCCGCTTGGATATGGTATCCGGGTTTTCCAGCACCGCCTTGTAAGATATTGACGAACCTATGGTGGTGACGATGCCTTCCCCTACCCGGGCGATAATGGTCTCCTCAGTAGCCCCGCCGACCAGACGTTCAATATTGGCCCGCACGGTTACCCGGGCCTTCACCTGGAGCTGAATCCCGTCTTTGGCTACCGCGTCTATAGTGGTCTTCCCCTTAGAACTGTCGGGACAGTCTATGACCTTGGGATTAACGCTGGTTCTGACCGCCTCAAGCACATCCCTTCCCGCCAGGTCTATGGCGGCGGCCCGCTGGAACGGCAGCGGGATGTTTGCCTTGTTAGCCGCAACCAGGGCGCGGCTGACCTTCATCACATCCCCCCGGGCGAGAAAGTGGGTTTCCAGCATATCCGACTCAACTTCGATTCCTGCCTTGGAAAGCATGATACGGGAATCTACAATGACTCCGGGGTTCACATGCCTAAGCCACATCCCGATGAGTTTCCCCATTCCGACGGACGCCCCGGACAGAAGCGCCCGGAACCAAAGCCCAAAAAACCGGAAAAATAAAAACAAAAAACCCAGAACTATAAGTCCTGCTGCGATCAATACGATCATTCCTTATTCTCCTTAAAAAATAAAATTGAACTTACCAGCCTTTCACGGACCCGGAAGGGCTGTAAGTTTTTAAAATTCCTACACAAGCCGAACGGTTATGGCGCTGCCCCTGACCCGGGTGACTTTGACGCCTCTGCCCGGCTCGACAAAGGAACCGTCGGCTTCCGCAGAGTACACCTCCCCGTCTATTTCAACCCGGCCTGAAGGCCGCAGGGTGGTAACCGTTACGCCGATTTTCCCCACGAGGCTCCCATAATCCTGGGCTATGCCGGTTACCGCCGGTTCATCAGGGAGCTCAGGTCCCCCCGCAGTGCCGGTAATCCGGGTCTTCAATGTCAGGCGATCAAAAATTTTGATTTTAGGCCCAAGAAGGGCGATGACCGCAAGCCCTGCCGTTGCCGCCAACATCCCTATAGTCACTACCACTGCGTTCCTCCCCAGGAGGCCCCACTCCCATTCAAACCGGGGGATCACAAAGTCCTGCATGGACAAGACCAGAGAGACCCCGATGAGGATAAGCCCTGAAATGCCCGTAATCCCAAAACCCGGCAGGATGAAGATCTCCACCGCCAGAAGACCCACTCCCAGCAGGAAAAGGATGATCTCCGGAGATCCGGCCTTTCCAAGAAGTATACCAGAACCAAAGACTACCGCAAAGGCGATGATTGCCGTGACTCCGGGAATTCCGAAGCCTGGTGTGTTGATTTCCAGAAAGATCATCACAATTCCTAGAACGATGAGTATAGTCTGCACCGCCCCGGAAGTAAGAAACGAAATGAGGCCGTCAGCCGCGCTGGGCGCGCTTTCCCCGATTTCGCCCTTGGCCCCCAATCCGGCAAGGAGGCTGGTCCGGTCATCGACCAAGGCTCTGACCAGGCCGTAGCGAAAGGCTTCTCCGCCGGTGAGGGAGAGGAGTTTGCCCCGGGGGGAAATTTCCGCGATCCGGTCTACCGCTGCCGTCCCATTCTTTTCCAGCCTCTCAATTTCCGCCAGGGTAAGAACCCTGGTCTCCCCGTCTACCGCAGCTTCCCAAAGTTCCACATCGTAATCTACCATAGCCAGCGCGATATTCACCGGGTGGCCGTTTTTTTCCGCCAGGGCCGCAATCTGAGACCGGATTGCCGATACGGTCTTTTCTCCCGCCCCCTGAGTGCTGCCATCCGCTTCCATCGTAACCGGCGCGGCGGCCCCAATAGAGGTCCCGGAAGCCATGTAGATATCCGCGCAGGCAAAGGCGATAAGGGCCCCCGCCGACCAGCTTACCCCCATAGATTCATCCCCTGCATGGACCCAGGCAACGGTCCGGGCGGTCTTGACAGATGTAATAAAAGAAGTGATCTGCAGAGCCGAATCCACCCGTCCCCCAAAGGTGTCTATCTCAAAAATGATGAAAGCCGCTCCCTGGTTCAAGGCTTTCCGGGTTTCCCGGCGGACAAAAACCGCCATAGAAGGGGCTATATCCCCTCGTATGGGAATGATCCAAACGGAACCCGCCCCCTGAACAGTATCCTCGGTCTGGACAAAGGCGGTTCCCGTGGCTGCCATAAAAAGGCCCAGGGCAAACGCCAAAATCTTAAAATATGACACAGTTTTCATGCCTCTATTGTATATGCTCCTGGTAAAAGAGGCCAGACATCTTACCGCTTGGAAGGAAAAATAAAAGCCAGTCCAGAGAACCGGCTTTCAGAAATCCAAAACAGGGGGCTTAGAATTTGAGGGCCACACCTGCTTTGGCAAAAATGGGGTAGCCGAATTCCACTACCGCCCCCACTTTTTCTGTAAAGTAGAAGTGAGCGCCTGCCTGGAGACCCGCATCGAACCTGCTGTAATTAGGACTCGGCCCTGTATACGTGCCA
>JAISOQ010000175.1 GCA_031275515.1 Treponema sp.
ACCCTCATCGAGATATGCCAGATCGCCCTCTTCGTCACCGAACCCCTCAGAAAGGTCAGGATCTGCCTGGATAAGAGCCAGGGTAAACTGGTCAGCAGGAGCCTGTAGTTCAGACGCCCTCAGCTTGTCTATGATCATAATGAAGGACAACGCATCACCGTCGTAGAACACTATGGGGAGTACCGGGGGATACAGGAAATCTTTGGTCAATAGGGCGTTCCGGTTTTTCAGTTCCTTTTCCTAATTGTCCGGAACCAGACAGCCGATTATGGGTAGTACGGTTTCGAGGGATCATTATTGCCTCCAGTCTCACCTCCAGCGGCTTTTTATCGTTCCTTCCCCTTTTTAATGCGCCCGCCTGGATTCCCCGCCGATAATTCTTTGCCTTTTTTAGGCCTTAGGATATAATGAAGAAATATATTTTCTTGACGCGGGAGAGAAGGCTATGAAGAAAGACGCTTTGGTTGAGGAATGGGTTGACGGGTACGGCGGCTGGTTTTTGAAGGAGGGCGCTCTCGACAACGCCCGGATGACCAAAACCCTCTATCCCTATGATTCGATGTTTTCTCCGGTTAAGATTAACCGGCTGACGGTGAAAAACCGGCTGGTTATGGCGCCTATGGGGAATATCAGCATGTGCGATGAAACCGGACGGCCCGGCGAAAAGATGCTCCAGTATTTTTACGAGCGGGCCAAAGGCGGCGTGGGGCTTATCACCACCGGGCTTGTGCCGGTGAGCCACGGGATAGACAATTCCATCACCGAGCCGGGGCAGCTTTCCTATTTTCCCCGCATAGACCGGTCCCGGACCGTATACGCCGGGTGGCGGGACCTGGCTCAGGGGTGCCACAGTTTTGGGGCGCGGGTCTTCATCCAGCTTACCCCGGGGCTTGGGCGGGTGGGGAACCCCCAGTGCCTCCTCACCATGTTCAAGCTGCCTGTTTCCGCGTCCTGGAATCCCAGCTTTTATATCCCCGCCATTCCCTGCGCGCCCCTGTCGGACCGGAAGCTGAAGAAGATCGTCAAAAACATGGGACAGGGAGCGATAGACGGGAAAACCGCCGGCCTTGACGGCGTTTACCTCCACGGCCACGAAGGATACCTCCTGGAACAGCTCACCAACCCCGCCTTTAACCGGCGGAAGCTGGGGCGCTACGCCGATTGGCAGGCTTTCGGCCTGGACTGCGTTCTGGAAATCCGCAGGCGTACCGGGCCTCATTACCCCATCATGTACCGCATCGACCTGTCCCTGGCGCTGAACGAAACCTATGGGGAAACCATGCTGAAAACCGGGTCCCTCAAAAAGTTCACCAATGGCCGTACCGTCCAAGACACCCTGGACTACATGAAGAACCTGGTCGCCGCGGGGGTGGATATTTTCGACGTAGACCTGGGCTGTTACGACAACTGGTGGCTGCCCCATCCCCCTTCCAGTATGCCCCCGGGATGTTTCCTGGAGGTAAGCCGCACGGTAAAAGAATATTTCAAGACCCAGGGGATTATGTCCAATGCGGGACTGGAGGTTCCCATCGTGGGGGTGGGCAAGCTGGGCTACCCCGATCTGGCCGAGGCCGCCCTGAGAAACGGGCAGTGCGACATGGTGATGCTGGGCCGCCCGCTCCTCGCGGACCCCGATTGGTGCAGCAAGGCCTATGCCGGAAGAACCGAAGAGATACGGCCCTGTATAGGCTGCCAGGAAGGGTGCATCAACGAATTTGTCGAAGGAGGGCACCCCCAATGCGCGGTGAATCCCCGCACCGGTTTTGAGCATACGTTCCCCATCGTCCCGCCTCCGGCAGCCAGGCCCCGGAAGATCGCCGTAGTGGGCGGCGGCCCTGCGGGGGTAATCGCTGCGGTAACCGCCGCAAACCGGGGACATAAGGTGGAACTCATCAACCGGGACGCTGAAATCGGCGGCAGGCTCATCCCCGGGAGCCTGGCGAAGATCAAATACGAGGCGGCCAACTACCGGCTGTACCTGGAGGGTCTCGTTAAAAAAACCGCAGCGGAGGGAAACCTGACGATCCGGGCCAGAACCACGGCCACGGTGGAAGATCTTAAACGCGGGGAATATGACGTGATCATCTTCGCCCAGGGAACAAAGGACGCGGAACCGCCCCTGCCGGGCATGGATAAGGTGAAGAGCGTGCAGGCGGCGGACCTCCTCAGGTTCCCTCATTTTTTGAGAGGCTCCAAAAAGATCGTCGTGATAGGCGGCGGCGCAGTGGGCTGTGAAACCGCCTACTGGCTCAAGTTTGAAAAAAGCTGCGACGTGACGGTGGTGGAAATGGACAAATACATCATGAATCACAGCTGCACGGCCAACCGGGGGCATCTCATCCACTACCTGCATAAAGCCGGCGTATCCCTCCTCAACTGCACGAAGGTGACGGGCTTTGCCCCCGGCGGCGTCAAGATAACCCGGAACATCTCTAAAACCGTACCTGACCCTTACCTCACCTGGCATCCCATCCTGCCGGAAAACATCGAGAATCCCCTGGCCCCAAAGCTGAAAATCGAGGAAAAAGAGGAAATCCTTCCCGCGGACCTGGTGGTCCTGGCCGTGGGAGGCGTCAGCGACAACAGCCTCTATCTGGCGGCCCAAAGGGAACGGGCGGCGCCGGAACTGTACAATATTGGGGACAGCTTCAGCGCCGGTAAAGTGCTGGAAGCGGCCAGAGCGGCCTACAGGCTGGGCATGAGAGTATAAGGAGCGCGGTATGGCGATGAAGTTAACGGAAAGCCAAACAGCCCTCTTAAAGGGCGAAAAGGGAGAGACCCTCGCCAAGGTGATGAAAACCCTGGTGATGTACGGCGAAACCTTTGGGGCGGAAAAGATGGTTCCCATCACCGGCGCCCAGGGGCATCTGGTGACCAGTTTCGGCCTTGGGGTGATGAAGCCAGTGTTCAGCCTCATGGACGGGCTCATCCGGGAAGGTGCCCTCTCGGGCCGGAAATTTACGGCGGACCCACGGCCCTTGGACCCCAATGTTCCGGCAAACCTCCTGCAAAAGCTCTTCTTCAAGGTGATGTATTCAAAACAGGAATACTATGAAGACCAGCTGCGGAAGCTGGGGCTGGTGAATGACGATGGATTCACCTGTACCTGCTACATGAGCCAGGTAGGAAACATACCCGGAAAGGGGGATATTCTCTCCTGGGCGGAAAGCAGCGCGGTGGTCTACGCCAACAGCGTACTCGGCGCCCGGTGCAACCGGAATTCGGGGATTATCGAGCTGTTCGGCAACATAGCCGGATACGTCCCCTGTTTCGGCCTCCTCACCGATGAGGGCCGCAAAGCGGCATGGATCGTGGAGATCAAAACCTCCCGGAAGCCGGAAGCCCAGCTCCTGGGAAGCGCCATAGGGATGAAGGTGATGGAGGATGTGCCCTGGATACGGGGTTTGGACGTATGGCTGGGCAAGACCCTGGACAAGGCCGCGGCGGATTATCTCAAGGACATGGGGGCCGCCGCTGCCAGCAACGGCGCGGTGGGGCTTTACCATGCGGCGAACCTTACCCCCGAGGCGCGGGAACGGGGAAGCGCCCTGATCGCCCCGGTTCCCAAGACCTATGTCATCGACGACGCGGAACTGGAACGGGTCAGGGCGGGTTACCCCTGCATCTGGAAAGACCCCTATGCCGAACCTAAACTCTGCTTTGTCGGCTGTCCCCACCTTTCCCTGAACCAGCTCAAATCCTGGACCGCCGCCCTCCTGGAGGCCCTGAAAAACGCCTGCCAGACCAGGCTCGCCATACCCACGGTCTTCACCGCCGCTCCGGCGGTAGCCGGGGAATTCCGGGAATCTCCGGATTCCGAAGCCCTGAAAAAGGCGGGAGGCCTGGTCAGTTCCATCTGCCCCCTTATGTATATGAACAATCCCCTTTGCGGCAGGATGCCGGTAATCACCAACTCCAACAAGCTGCGGACCTATACTTCATCCCGGTACTATACGGATGATGAAATCCTGAAAAAAATTACAGGAGCCGTCAAATGAACCAATTCACCGGAAGGATCATAGTCCCCATCCCGGCAAAGGCCGCTCGGGACGGGCAGTCGTCGCTCCGGGCGGAAGCCCTGGTATCCCGGCAGGGCTTCAACACCCTGGCCAGTTTTCAGAAAGCCCTGATGTTTGGGGATAAGAAGGCCGCCTGTTCGGACCAGAACAACGGCGATCTTTACGGCAAGCCTATGGCGGGCAAAGCCCTGTGCCTGCCCCAGACCATAGGCTCCACCACCGGCGGCATGGTACTCTTCTGCGCCGCCGCCCTGGAACAGCAGCCCGCCTGCCTCCTCTTCTCCAGGCCCATAGACTCCCTGGCCGCCGCCGGGGCTATACTCGCCGGGGTCTGGACGGAACACCCCATGCCCACGATAGACAGCCTGGGGGACGAATTCCTTGCGGCGGTGCGGACCGGCTCTTTCGTGACCCTGGACAACAGCGGAACGGTAACGGTTGAGTGACGGGGGCTGCGGCCTCTTACCATCGCAGGGAAACCGCGATTCCTCCTATCAGGGGCGTCAGGCTTAACTCCGCCTGTCCCTCATTCTTAGGTTTCCGATGCAGACAGGGGATGAGATACCCGTAGAGGGAGCCTATGACCGCGCCGGCCAGAACGTCGGAGAGGAAATGGCTGCCCGACAGGATGCGGGCGGCGCTTATTCCCGCCGCCAGGGTGTAGCCGGCGCTTATCACCGGGAACGTCCAGGGTGAACCGGGGAATTCCGCCAAAAAAGCGCCGGCAAGGAAGCCTGCGGACATGAAGGCCAAGGCGGTATGCCGGGAAGGGAAGCTGTTGAGGAAGTCCTCTTCCTGGCCTGGGGGCAGGGGGCCGAAATACCGGTACGGACGGTCCCGGTCAACCAGGCTCTTGATAAGGTCCGTGGTCCCAAAGGTGAGGAAGAAGGCTTCGCTGTACATGATGCCATACGTCAGCAGGGCGTCCCGGTCCCGGATATTCGCCAGAACCGGCAGTACCGGGGCAAGCAGAAATCCGCAGGTAAGGACATCCCCCGTTATATCAAGCCCCTTGCTGTAAGGAGCCATGAAGGGACGGTCAAAGCCGTTGACCGTCCCGCGTTCAAGGGAGGCTCCCGGCGCGGGGGGGTTGTTGGGGATAACGAAAGAGCCTGCAAATATACCCAGCGAGAGGGAACCTATGACGCTGTCCTTTACAAGGTCATAACGATAGGCGCTTTCGGCAAAAACGGCAAAACCAGAGAAAAACAAACAAAGAAGCGCAGCGCCTTTTCTTATCTGCATGATAGGGTAAAGTATTGCGTTTATAAAGAATTCCGTCAATGAATATCCCCC
>JAISOQ010000179.1 GCA_031275515.1 Treponema sp.
GCTTAATGTTCGGCTTTCCATTTTTTATGCTCCTTCTCATAGAATTGATAAATTCGGATAAAGCAACGTTCATTCACGTAACGGCGGACTTTAGTCCATAGATCGTTTACTTTGGGGTCAGACCTCTTTGTAGGGTCAGACCTTTTTTGGGGTCAGACCTCTTTGTGGGGTCAGACCTCGTGGGGTCAGACCTCGTGGGGTCAGACCTCGTGGGGTCAGACCTCGTGGGGTCAGACCTCGTGGGGTCAGACCTCGTGGGGTCAGACCTCCCCCCTTTAAGTAAACGAACATAGACTAAAGTCCGGCGGACTTTTTTTCTCTTTGTCGAACTCTCATTATCCGCGCTTCCATTTGGCAAAAATAACCTTGGCTTCTTTCAACAAATCCCGGGAAATAATGATGGACGTATCCGTTACCGTCTTATAGTCTTTAAATATCGGAACCGGATTACAGCCCCCGGAACGCACTTCCACCTGGCTCATGCGGAAGCGGTTGCCGCAGTTCTGGCAGACCAGCACCGTCCCCTGCTGCTTGTAGAAGCCCCTGCCCGAAGCATAGCATACCTGGCAGGTATTAAAAGCCGTGCGTATGGTCCCGTCCGGCGCTTTCACCGCCAGCACCTCCAGGCGGGTCCCCTCAATCTCAACAGGATAGAAGACCGCATTTTCCGTCACCTCCCCAATCGGTATCACCAGATCCCGGTCGGCAATCACCGGCTTTACCTCATTCAGCCGCCCGTTTTGGGCAAAAAGAGCCGGCGCCATAACCAGTATGGCCGCCGCCAATCCCAAAACCTTGTAAATTCCCCTCATTTTTCCACTCCAAAAATCAAATTTGATAACCCGCCGCATTCGCATTATTTTCCCCCGCCTTTTTTCCTGCCCCATCCCTGCAAAAACAGGACCACTGCAATCGCTATTACCGGAAGAATACAATGCCAATGGCTCAATAAAAATTCCATCTCCTTCACCCCCCCCCCTCACCTGACACAGCAGCTCACGCTCCGGGCCGCCGCTTCAAAATAAGAATCAGGATAGATGAGGGTTTCGTAGTCCGAAACCTCCTCCTTTATCGCATCGATATCCGCCGTATCAAGATCATCCACCACTTTCACATAACCGTAAAACACATTATCGGCGGTGGAAAAATCAAAATCCTCCACCGGCATAAGCTGAACGGTATTGTCCCCCTGTTCCATATCCAGATGAGTGTAATAGGCGGGAAAGATGAGGCGGCTGTTTCCCGGATCAAGGGAATCGTTATTGATGGTCCAGGCCGCCGGAATCCCCCGCTGCATCACCAGAATCGCCGGCTCAATGCCGTCGTCCCGCAGACTGGTTTTAACCGTCTGGTAACGGCCATCCTCCCTTATTTCCGCCAAGGCAACAGAGCCGGCGGGAATAGTTACCCCCGCCGGGGAAGGGGAAAGGCCGTCTCCGCCGGTATCCGCCGGGGCTTGTCCTTCTTCCACCACCGTAATGGAACTGCGGATCATCCCCATCCAGCAGGAATAGGGGAATTTACCCGTTTTCGCCGGGGTAAACTCGATCACGTTTTCACCCGGGGTAAACCGGTGTTCAATCCCGTATTCCCGGATGATCATGCGGTTATTGCAGCCATTGATGCTCCCCGCAGGGGCGTTGATCCTCCACTGTACCGGAATGCCCGCCTGCACCGTAATCGCCGGATACCGCCCCCCGCTGAGGGTGGAATTGACGATCTGCACGCCATCCTCGATTTGAAACGGCGTTCCCGCCGCCGGAGCAGATGCCTCATTCCTCTTCCAGCCCGCTTTTTGGGCAAAGGGATTTATCCCGGCCATAGCGGTATCGACAAAACTTAAGGGACTTGAAAACCCGCTCAGGTTAAAGCCGTAGGTGAACATGGTCATACCCATCACCGTGATGAGGATCGCCCCAGCCTTCCTCACCCCGGCGGAGACCGCCCGTCCCCTGGAGGCGCTGCTCAACAGGGAACTCAAAACCCCAAGGCCGAACATCAGGGGAACCGTCCCCATACTGAACAGGAACATGGAGACGCCTCCGGCCAGGGGGCTTCCGGTGGACAGGGCGTAAAGCTGCATGGCCTGTAAGGGGCCGCAGGGCATAAACCCGTTGAGGAGGCCGATAAAAAGGGGATTCTTGCGGGCGGCTTTTTGTTCGTCGATCTTGCGGGCGAAGATCCGGGGCATACGCAGATTAAATCGGCGCAGGACAGGGAAAATGCCGAGCATATTGATCCCCAGGATCATCATAAAAACTCCGGCGCCCAGCTGCACCAGCCCCTGGAAGCGTCCGGACAGGGTAACCGCCTGTCCCAGGGCCCCGGCGATGGTTCCCACGATGGTGTAGGAGATCACCCGCCCGGCGTTGTATGAAATAGAAGGGAACAGGATGTTCAGGCGTCCCGGCGAAAGGGGCCGCTCTACCGGCGCGGCGGCGCTGCCCGGGATGCATTGGGAAAGGTTGATCCCCCCGCACATGGCTGCGCAGTGTACCGAGGTGATAAGGCCGATGAGAAACAACATGCCGTAGTCCATACCCGCTTCTGCCAGCGGAAAGGCGGAGGTCACCGCCCCAATCCCCAGGCCCCGCAGCAGC
Organism: Treponema sp.; assembly: GCA_031275515.1. Taxonomy (GTDB): domain Bacteria; phylum Spirochaetota; class Spirochaetia; order Treponematales; family Breznakiellaceae; genus JAIRLK01. The sequence continues at coordinate 2,601 of JAISOQ010000179.1, forward strand.
GCATAGAGAGAAAGGATGATTACCAGGGTCCCAAGGATTTCCTGCGCCGAAACGCCGGTCCCCCGCGCCCCTGTCTTGTCATCCAGCACCTGATAATCCAGTTCCTCTATGGCGGCCTTAATTTCGTTAAGGGTAAGCGCCGCAGGATCATAGGTAACAACACCTGTTCCGGCATTGAAATTTACCGCCGCGTCCCCAATACCCGGGGTACTTTTCAGCTTCTTTTCAATCCGGTTTTGGCAGTTTACACAGGTCATGCCGCCGATGCGGAATGCCCAGGTTTTCATAAAGCCTCCTGACCTTTTCTTGTTGCCTAAAAATGTACTCCAGGATTGTGTCAGAATTATGACGATTCAGAAAAATTTGAAACCGGCGCGCAATGTTCCCGCCAATTCACCGTGCTTAATCCAGGACAGGGCAGGGCATCAAAAGGATGAAGGATTTATCCACTAATTACACGAATTTTCACGAATTGATAGGGCTTTGTTCCGGAAATTCGAGTAATTTGAATTGGGCAGGACGCTATAGGGGCTTTCGGAAAAACCGTATATTTCGATATTCAATAGTTGACGGTTCTCCGAAAACCGTAGTACTATAATGTTATTCTACAAGACGAATTAAAAGGGACGGGACGATGGTTAATATACGGAAAAGTATCCTCAGGACCTCGTATCATTTTCCAGTTACAATACCTTTAGGTTTGGGGGGGGGGGGGGGGGGCGCGGGCGCGGGCGCGGGGGGGGGGGGCGGGGGGGGGGG
>JAISOQ010000298.1 GCA_031275515.1 Treponema sp.
CGTCTTTTCAAGAAGATCCTGCTCTGATAGAAACGTAAATACCCGCGAAAAAGCTGCCTTGCCCGGCACATCCGTGAATCCCCACAATTAAAAGGGTGTACTGATACGGTATCTGTCCGGTCCCGCATATGGGCGTATAAGAGGGGGCATCTGTACTTCGATAACCCGCAGCATATACAGAAAAGTTTTGTATTCATCTGAAAGGTATTCTTCAAAACATCCGGTTATGAGATGGTAAGGAGCAGTTGCGCTCCTGCAATAATTTGGCTTATAGTTTTCATGGGGAGGGTCTCCTAGTTGATGGTTTTGCGGCTGCAAACTTATCAGGTTTTCCCCGCCTTTTCTATCCCTAATCAGGCGTTTTGGAACAGGCTCAGACGAAAAGAACTTTTGAAGGAGTAAGCTATGCAGACCACATTGAAGATCGAGGGGATGTCCTGCGAACACTGCGTCAAGGCAGTGAAAACAGCCCTGGAGGAGACAGCGGGAGTACGCTCCGCCCTGGTGAGCCTCAAGGATAAGTCCGCCGTCGTAGACCACGAGGAGGGGGTAACTCCCGGAGCCCTCAAGTCTGCGGTGGAAGAAGCCGGTTACGAGACGGTTTGAGGGAACCGGGCAGGAAACAGCCGCAGCCCGGATATTATAGGTGAGTAAGAATTACCCGGCGGGTAAATTTTACTCATTCACAATGTCCGGGCTTTGTTGTTCCCCTAAATTTTTGCAGGAATTTCAGTATCTTTCTACATTTCGCGGATTGTTACGCCGCCTTCTCTGTTCTGGCCGGGGAGGGTTTGGATTATCCAGTGGACGGCTTGTCAGCGCCGGGGTCAGATTGTCGTAGGTTTTTCCGTTGAGCCCCAGCCTGGAGGCCAGGAGGACCCGGCGTTCTCCGTCTCCGGGCAGCTTCCGGGAGACCCCTTCCAGGGTCACTTCGGCCCCTTCCTTTAAGCCGTCAACGAACCCTGTGAGCCTGTTCAGGCCGGCGATATAGTAGGTAACCGTGTCTTGCCGGAGGGCTATGTTCCCGTCTATAAGTTCCAGCTTCCCCGTAAGGGTAACGGTTTCCCGGTCAGCCTCCCGGGGATCTTCCCGGTAATACCCCCGTCCCGGACCGGAATCCCTGCGGTCGTCCCTGAACCTGGGACCCGGCCCCTCTCGTCCGTATCCGGGTCCCCACTGCTGGGCTGAGACGACGGCTGCGGCGGCCATTACCAGCAAAACCGCATAAAAGATTCGTTTCATATATGCTCCTTAATACTTCAATGCGTTCCAAAATAATCAAATGGACGGGGAGAGTCAATGGTTCGTCTATCAGTATCCGGGCAGGGGTATTTAACAACTTGTCCGGGAATTATGCGGATGAACGCTTATTTATCCGAATAATTCTCGGACTGTAATCCGTCTAAAAAACAAGCGGTTCTCTCTTGCCTGGCATGATTCTTGCTGATAATCCTGTAAAGGAGGAATGAAACATGAGGTTGAACAACAGGCCGCTTTTCTTCCCGGCAGTGGGATTCTGCCTGCTTTTGTCCGCCGGCTGCGGTTCCGGCAAGGCCGGAGGGGTAAAGGATTATGAGTTTACGGCCATCAGCCGGGGAATCCTGGAGAAAACCGTGTCCGCCGCAGGATCCCTAAAGCCGGTAGCCACAGTAAATGTGCTGGCAAGGATGAGCGGGAAGGTTGAAAAAATACATGTGGATTACAACGATGTCATCCGCAAGGGCGATGTTCTGGCGGAACTCAACACGGACATGCTCAGGCTCCAGCGGGAACAGCAGGCCGCGGCGGTGGTAAAGGCCAGGGCGAATTACGAGCTTCAGTTTTTAAACTACCGGAACCAGGAAAAACTTGCGGAGAAGAACCTTATCTCCGAATACGAGCTTAAAACCGGAAAGACCACCCTGGATGTGCAGAGCGCGGAACTCGCCGCCGCCGAGGCGTCCCTGAGAGCCATAGAAACCGAAATCAACCAATACGCCTTTATCGTTTCTCCCATTGACGGGATCGTCCTGGAGCGGAACATCAGCGAAGGGGATACCGTCGTGGAAGGGTCGAGCAGTAATTCTACCAGCCTCTTTACCCTGGCGGAGAACCTTGAGGAGATGCAGATAGAAGCCGGAGTGGGGGAGCTGGATATTTCCGGCATACGCAGGGGCCAGGGGGTGCGGTTCACCCTGGAAGCCCTACCGGGAAAAACTTTTTCCGGCGTGGTGGAAACCATCCGCCTTATGCCGGCGGTGCAGGATAATGTGGTGTCCTACACGGTGATTGTCAATGTGGACAATTCCGGCGGTTCCCTGCTGCCGGGTATGACCTGCGCCGTAGAGTTCATCGAAGAGCGGAATGAAGGCGTCCTCCTGGTCCCTAACGCGGCCCTCAGGTATCAGCCCACGGCCCTGACGGAAGAAGCGATAGCGGATATGGTCTTTGCCGCGAGCCTCCGGGGGATGTCCGGCGAGGCAAAACAGCTTGCCCTGGGGCAGGCCGCGGAACAACGGAAGGCCGCCGCGAAAGCCCGGTCCCAGGGCGGTAATGCCGCCGCCTCATCCCAGGCCCGGAGCGGGCTTACCGGACTGATGACCGGCGGATCGTCAAGAGGGCCGGGTATGGGTCCGGGCATGGGTCCGCCTCCCGGAAACCCGGGGGGCGCGGAAAACAGGAATGCCGGCGGCTCCGGGGCTTCCTTAAGCGGACCTCCGTCTCCGAGTCCGCCCAAGCCCTTGTGGTACATCAACGGCGAAGGGAAGCTGGACTGCCTGCTGGTAACCGCCGGTATTAGCGATGGTTCCCGCACGGAAATCCGGCTTTGGGGCGGCGGGGACGAACCCGGCGGCCTGGAAGGGGTACCGGTGATCCTCAGGGAAAAGGTGTGAGCATGAGGGTAATAGAACTGCGGGGAATCAGGCGGGAATACCGGCTTGGGGGGAAACAGCACGGCGGCGTCACGATCCGGGCCCTTAAAAGAATAGACTTTTCCGCCGGTCCGGGAGAGTTTATCGCGGTGATGGGGCCGTCAGGCTCCGGGAAATCCACTTTGATGAATATTCTGGGCTGTCTGGATAAACCCAGCGGAGGAACCTATTTTTTGGACGGAATAGAAACCTCCAAATCCGATGGAGACGCCTTTGCGCTGATCCGCAACAAAAAGATAGGATTTGTGTTTCAGTCCTTCAACCTCCTCGCCCGCACGACGGCCCTGGAAAACGTGGAGCTTCCCCTGTTCTACAGTCCCGGGGACAAAAAAGGCGGGGGGCGAAAAAAAGTCAACCCCAGGGAACGGGCGGCGGAAGTTCTGCGGGAAGTAGGGTTGGGGGAACGGCTCTATCATTTTCCTTCCCAGTTGTCCGGGGGCCAGCAGCAGCGGGTAGCCATCGCCCGGGCTATGGTAAACGATCCGGCTTTTATTCTGGCGGACGAACCTACCGGCAACCTGGATACCGAGATGACCCTGGAAATAATGAACCTCTTTCAGGATTTAAACCGCCGGGGAAAGACCATCATCATGGTGACCCACGAACCGGAACTTGCGGCATACACTAAACGCATCATCACCCTTAGGGACGGGGAACTGGTCTCCGACAGGGCGGCGGCGGAAAGGCGGAATGCCGGGGAGGATCTGGCCCAATGGAAGCGGGACCATTCCCTTCTTTCGGGAAAAGAGAATCCCCGGGAGGAGGCGTCATGAACCTGTTCCAATTATTACATTCCTGTTTGAGGAACATCTTTCGGAACCGGATGCGGAGCCTTCTTACTTCCCTGGGGATCATCATTGGCGTAGGTTCGGTGATCATCATGGTTGCCGTAGGGGAGGGGGCCCAGAAGGAAATAGAAAACCGTATTGCCGCTATGGGGACCAATCTGATCCAGATCATGCCCCGGCGGATCGTCATGAGGAATTCCAATCCCGGAACCATGACCAGGCCCCGGCCAAACGTCCTTACCCGGAAGGAGGCGGCAAAACTAAAGGCGGAAACTTCCTTCGCCCCGGCGGTCTCCGGCGTGACCCAGCGCAGTTTTACGGTTATCGGCCCCCAGGGGAACGCTTCGGTGCAGGTCATGGGGGTGGAACCTGAATACCTGGTTATCAGGAACTGGGACATAGCGTCGGGGTATTTTTTTGCCCAGGAGGACCTGGAGGAGCGAAACCGGGTGGCGGTCCTGGGGGTTACCTCCGCGGTAAACCTCTTTGGCGGCGCCGCCGAAGCCCTGGGACAGCGGATGCGGATCGGGAGCAATCATTTTACGGTTATCGGGATCCTGGAGAAGAAGGGCGCCGGGGGGAACGGGAACGATCAGGACGACGTTATCATGATCCCCCTTGACACGGCCCTGTACCGGCTGAACAATTCCCAAAATGTCAGTTCTATCGTCATGAGCGTGGTCAGAGAAGAATACATGGATGCGGCTCAGCGGGAGGCGGAACTCATTCTCCGGGAAGCCCGCAGGCTGAAAGACACCGATACGGCGGACTTCGAGATTATGAACAGTTCGGAGGTCATCGAGATGGCTTCCGAAACTTCCCGGAGCCTTACCACTCTGCTGGCCGCCATTGCCGGGGTCTCGCTTCTGGTCGGGGGCATAGGGATCATGAACATCATGCTGGTTTCCGTAACCGAGCGGACCCGTGAAATAGGCCTCCGTATGGCCGTGGGGGCCAGGAAACGGGATATCCTGTTTCAGTTTCTGTCGGAGTCCGTTATTTTGAGCCTCCTTGGGGGGCTCCTCGGCATAGGCATGGCCTTTCTGGTCTGCCGCATCCTCCTAATCCTGTCCGTCCCTGCGGTTGTCAACCCCGGGGTGGTCATGGCGGCGGTTCTGTTCGCCGCCCTGGTGGGGGTCTCCTTTGGGTACTATCCCGCCCGGAAGGCTTCGGGACTCTATCCGATAGACGCCCTGCGGTATGAATGAGCTAAGCGAAGCAGCGAAGCAGCGAAGCAGTGAAGCGGCGAAATGCGAAAACAGCGAAGCATGGGAGCTATATATGAAACCAGCGGTTTTACTCTTGACGGTGATATTGGCCCAAGCGCCGGTCTTCGGCCTTGATTTGGAAACGGCCCGCAGCCTGGCTCTGGCGAATTCCCGCAGCCTGGCCCGGTATAACCTGGCCGTGGAGAGCGCTCAACTGGACGGGAAAATCCAGAAGTACAGTATGCTCCCTTCCCTGTCCCTGGGAGCCTCGGGGTCGGCGAGTATTTTGGGGGAAGTTTCCCCGCAGGATAGTTTTAGCGCCGGGGTCAATTTCGGCGTAACCCAGCAGATTTATGACGGGGGCAGGAACGCCCTCCTCAAATCCATCAACAGCATGGCCGCCGGGATCGCCCGCCAGGAAGCCCTGGAGGAATATTTCGCCGTTCTTGACGCGGCGGATGCGGCCTATTACGGGGCGCTGGAAGCCGCGGCGGCTCTGGAGGCTTCTGAAACCGCGTTAGAGGCCGCCGTCTTTGCCCTGTCCGCGGCGGAAATTCGCCTGGAGAGCGGGATGATAGGCTACGGCGATTACCTGCAAGCCCTGGCCGAAAAAGAAGCCAGGGAAACCGCGCGGAACCAGGCCCGGCGGGATGTCACCCTTGGCAAGGTTACCCTGAAAAACCTTACGGGGCTGGCGGAACTTTCGGACCCGGAGGAAGTTGACTTTGAAAACTGGGAAGAAATCATACAAAAACTGGCGGAGTTTTCGGAAGAAGGGGAGGCGGCTTTCCTGGAACGGTTCCGGGAAACCGCAGCGGCCAATAATCCCGCCCTTGTAAAGGCGGCCCTTGCGGACAGCCGGGCGGAACAGGAAGTATCCCTGGCAAAGCGGAGCTATCTCCCCAGCCTCAGCGCCGGCGTTTCGGGAGGGATCAACTATTCCATCAATAACGGGTTTGACGTTCCATCGGGACGGCTTTCCCTCAGCGCCTCCATTCCCCTTGATTTTTGGGGAACCAAAGCCGGCGTGGATAAAAAGGAGATTGCCCGGGCCGGGGCCGTTCTGGAAAAGCAAAACGCCGAAGTTTCCCTGGACCTGGCAATTCAGACTGCCGCCCTGGATTTGGCTGCCCAGGCCATGTCGGTACGATCCTCCCGCCGGGCGGACGAATATGCCCGGCGGCATTACGAGCTGGTCCTGGAACAGTTCCGCCTGTCCCGCGCCTCGATTGCGGATCTGTCGGACGCCGCGGCTCTTGGGAGTTCAAGCCGTACCCAGTACATCAAGGCCCGGTACGGTTTCCTGGCGGTCCTTTCCAAAATCCGGAGCCTCGGCAGTTTTTCTTCCGATGAAGCCCTGCGGGCCGCCCTCCTGGCCTGGTAAAAAGTTTTATATAATGATGAGTATTATGATGAAGGCCCCATTAAAAACAGCCTCCTGGATCGCCGCATTGTTGAGCTGGCTTCTCCTTTCGGCGTTGACGGTATTTATTATCCTGGAGATACGGGACCGGGCGCGGCTCATACGGGACAACGATAACGAGCGGCTTTTCAGCGTCCTCTTCACCAGCCTGCGGGAGGACTATGAGGATTTTGGTTCTTTCATCGAATCTTCCCCGCTGCTTAAAAGCCGGATCGCCGGGTTCGGCATCTTTGGAGAGGACCTGCAGCCGGTCTACCGGTGGGGTACGGTTCCGCCGGTTCTCGATGAGGAACTCCTGAAAAACCGCCGTGAGGCCGGTCCCGGACGTTACGCTATCCCTGACAAGCAGGGAAGCCGGGTCAAGTTCATACTCCGCACAAGGCCCGAAAATATACCGCCGCCGTCCGGCCAGGGAGATAAGCGGCGGCGCCGCGAACGGCAGATGTATTACCGGAATTCACCGGAAACGGCGGAGGCCCCGCCCGGTCCGCCGCCGCCCGGCGTTCCTCCTTCAAATCCGGGTCCCCTTCCTGAAAGTCCCGCCCGGTCCGAAGACGTTCCTCTGGCCTTTGTCTTCTTCTCCACCCTGGCCCGGAGCAAGTACCTCTACATTGATGTTATCCATCCCGCTTACTGGCGCACCCAGACCTTGACGGCGGTGTTTTTCCCCCTCTGCGAGCTGGCCCTTCTGGTTTTGGTGTTCTTTGTCAGGCGGCTTTACCTCAAGAACCGGGAGTACCGGGACCGGATAGAATCCCAGAAAAACCTGGTGGTCCTGGGAACCGCCGCAAGCACCCTGGCCCATGAAATCAAGAATCCCCTCCTTTCCATCAGGCTCCAGACAGGGATACTGCGGAAACTCTTTGCCGAAGCGGGGAAGGAAGAGCTGGCGGTCATCGACAGCGAGGTGGAACGCCTTTCCGCCCTGACCTACCGGGTGAACGATTTTCTCCGGGACGCTTCGGGGAATCCCGCGCCTCTGAACAGTTATGCTGTCTTGGGTGAAACTTCCCGGCGGCTCTGCGGCAGGGATATTGTTGATGAAGCGTCGGTCCGGGACGGGATGATCCTCATGGACGGTGAACGGGCCCGTTCAGTCTTTGAGAACCTGATCCGCAACGCCCTGGAAAGCGGCGGGCCGGAAGGGGAAATCAGGGCTTCCATAATACGGAGCGGCGGCCACGGCAGCCGTTTTCCGGGGCGTCTTGAAATCACTATTGTTGACCGGGGCAGGGGAATAGCGCCGGGAGACCTGGAAAGGGTCTTCGATCCCTTCTTCACCAGGAAAAGCGCCGGAACCGGCATAGGCCTCAGCATCAGCAGGAGGTTTATAGAAGCTGCGGGAGGAACCATCGTTTTGGAGAACCGGGAAGGCGGCGGCGCTGCCGTGAGGATCACCCTGCCGGAGTCTAAAGAGGAGTAAACATGCTGGTATTAATTACTGATGATGAACGGAACATACGGGAATCCCTGAAAAAATACCTGGGCCTGGAAGGGATAGATTCCCTGTGCGCCGAAACCGGAGAAGACGCGGTCCGCCTTCTTAAACAGGAATCCTTTGATGCGGTAATCCTGGACCTGAAACTTCCGGGGATGAGTGGTCAGGAGGTTCTCGACTGGATGCGGGACCGGGGCATACCCGCTCCGGTTGTCATGATTTCCGCCCACGGGCAGATCCCCGATGCTGTGGCGGCTTTGAAGACCGGGGCCAGGGATTACCTGGTCAAGCCTTTTGATCCCGCGGAACTGCTCGTCAGGCTCAGGCAGCTTGTGGACGACAAGAGGCGGGAAAACCTTCTTGAAGCGGAAAAACGGATCGCCGATCCCGGCGGTCTTATAGGAAGAACGGAAGCGATGCGCCGCCTTTCCGCCCGGATCGACAGAATCGCCGCTTCTGATGTGACGGTTCTTATTACCGGGGAAAGCGGTACGGGCAAGGAAGTGGCGGCCAGGGAGATACACCGCCGGAGCCCCCAGGCGTCGGAACCTTTTGTCGCGGTGAACATAGGGGGCATACACGAGGGCCTTATGGAAAGCGAACTCTTCGGCCATGAGAAAGGGGCCTTTACCGGCGCCGCCGCCCGGAAGCAGGGCCTCTTTGAACTGGCAGGCCGGGGCGTCATCTTTCTGGACGAGGTAGGGGAGATGCCGCCTCCGCTCCAGGTCAAGCTCCTACGGGTCCTCCAGGAACGGAAGATACGCCGCCTGGGGGGTTCCATCGACATCCCGGTGGGGGCGCGTATTGTTTCCGCCACCAACCGGGACATAGAAGCCCTGGTCAGGGACGGCCGTTTCAGGGAGGACCTTTACTACCGGATCAACGTCTTCCGCCTTGCCCTTCCGCCTCTCAGAGAGCGGGGGGAAGACATTCCCCTTTTGGCGGAACACCTGCTGCATAAACTCAGCGTCCGCATGAGCCGTCCTGTTCCGTCCGTCTCCCCGGAGGCGGTAGAAAAACTGCGGGGGTACTCCTTTCCCGGAAACATACGGGAACTGGAGAACATTCTGGAACGGGCCCTCATTTACGGAGGGGGAAAGGAGATACGTCCCGGCGACATTGACATCCGCCGGGATGCCGGGGCTGCCAATACTGCGGCGGAAGGCGGTGAACCCGGGGGGACCGGAAGCGCGGGTTCTGGAAACTTCGTTTCTGGAAGCATAGCTTCCCTGGAGGAACTGGAGAAACGGGCCGTCAGGGAAGCCCTGGCCCGCCATAGAGGAAACCGCACCAGGGCGGCGGAAGAATTGGGGATAAGCAGAAAAACTATCATCAACAAGGTTAAGGCTTACGGCCTTGAGTAGGCGGAAAAAACGGCGTGGATTCACG
>JAISOQ010000042.1 GCA_031275515.1 Treponema sp.
AAAAGGAAACTTGTCATGAACAGAATCGTAATTAACGCAAAAAACGTGGATGTCAGAATCAGCCGCCACATTTACGGCCATTTTTCGGAGCACCTGGGCCGCTGTATTTACGGCGGCTATTGGGTGGGAAACGACCCGGAATTGGCGGCTGTCGTGCCGAACACCAGGGGCATCAGGAACGATGTGGTGGAGGCCCTTAAAAAAATAAAAATCCCCAACCTCCGCTGGCCCGGCGGCTGTTTTGCCGACGAGTACCACTGGAAGGACGGCATAGGACCGGTTCAGGAGCGGCCCAGGATGATCAACACCCATTGGGGCGGCGTCATCGAAGACAACAGTTTTGGCACCCATGAATTTCTTGACCTCTGCGCGCAGCTTTCGGACCCTGCCGGTCCGCCCTGCGAGCCTTATATCTGCGGGAATGTGGGCAGCGGTACGGTACAGGAACTGTCCCAGTGGGTTGAGTACTGCAACTTTGGCGGGATAAGCCCTATGGCGGATCTCAGGCGGAAAAACGGCCGCGCAGAACCCTGGAACGTCCGCTTTTGGGGGATAGGCAACGAAAGCTGGGGCTGCGGCGGCATGATGACGGCGGAATTCTACGCCGATAATTACCGCCGTTACGCCGTGTACGCCCGGAATTACGGCGCGCCGCCGCTCTATAAAATCGCCTGCGGGCCCAGCAATGATGACTATAAGTGGACCAGGACCGTGATGGAGAAAACCTGCGGCGATGGGAAAAACCTGCTTGACGGCTTGTCCCTTCACTATTACACCATTCCCGGCGAATGGGCGCACAAAGGGTCTGCCGTGAAGTTTACCGAGGATGAGTGGCTGATTACCATGCGGAAGGCTTACCACATGGAAGAATTAGTGCGCAGGCACGGCGTCATTATGGATGAGTATGATCCCCTACGGAAAGTTAAACTTATTGTTGACGAATGGGGAACCTGGTTCGATGTGGAGCCGGGCGCTAATCCGGGTTTTCTCTACCAGCAGAACACCCTGCGGGACGCTCTGGCGGCGGGGATTCACTTTAACATCTTCAACAATTACGCCGAAAGGGTGTACATGGCGAATATTGCCCAGACCATCAACGTATTGCAGTCGGTAATACTTACCGAAGGAAAACGCATGGTTCTTACTCCCACCTACCATGTGTTTGATATGTACAAAGTACATCATGATGCGGTAAAGCTGCCGGTTCATGTGGAAAGCGAAGACTGTACCCTGGGCTCTTCTTCCATTCCCGCGGTCAGCGCCAGCGCATCCCGGGACGGCGAAGGCAGGATACATGTGTCCCTTACGAACATCGATCCCCGGAACGAAAAGACCCTCAGTCTGGAACTATGGGGCTTGCAGGCGCAATCCGTAACCGGCCGGATCCTCACATCGGAAGCTATGGGGGATCACAATACCTTTGAACAGCCGGAGAGGGTAACGCCCGGAACCTTTACCGGCGGGGTAATATCAGGAAACCGGGCAGCCCTAACCCTGCCGCCCAAATCGGTAGTAACCCTGGAACTGACCTAAGGGGCGTGGCGTTGCGGCTGGGGAGCGGGGCGGAATGTTTCCGCTGTGGAGAAGAACAGGACCTCAGCCCGGAGGTAATAGCAAAACTGGCCGCGGAGCTGCCCTTGGAGGCGGCCCTGCGGGTGGAACCGGCGGAATATGAGCGCCGGCTCGCTGTCTGCGGGGCTTGTGAAGATCTGCGGGCTAAAATCCTCTGCGCCCGCTGCGGGTGTTTTGTCCAGTTCAGGGCGCGGATTCAGGGGGCTTACTGTCCGCATCCGGGAGGAGACCTATGGGCGAGACCTGCCGTCAGTGAGCCTGAAACCGGCAGCCTGAATCGTTGACAAGGGCCGGACGGGAATCCTATAATGCCGTCATGATCAGTAAAAAGAAGACAAACAAAACAGCCCCAGGGAACCGGGAAAAAGCGGGCAATAAAAGTCCGGCGCAGTCAAAGCCGGATGAAGCGCTCCCGGAAGACCGGGTGGTCCTGCCCCCTGTTTTGGGCGTCAGGCCCGGCGTTTACCTTGCCGTCCTTTATTCCCTTGTCATCCTTGGGGTCCTCTTTTTTACGTTGGTCTATCCAGGTCTCTCCGAACCCGGAAGCGTCGCCGTCTTCCGCTCCGAGCCGGCGGGCGCGGCGGTCAGGATAGACGGGACTTACCGGGGAACAACCCCCTGTGAGGTTTTTGTCCCAAAAGGAAAGCGGGTTTTTGAATTTGTGCTTCCAGGGTTTACTCCTGTAACCCGGGAAGCTGAAATTACGGGCCGGGTCTTTGCCTCGGCTTTTGCGCCCCGGCGGCGGCTTGTAACGGCAGCCCTAAAAGCCGGTTATCCCTTAGAACCCCTTGTTCTTGGGGCGGCGGATTTTTCGGAATGGTCCCTGGCGGGGGAACCCACCGCCGCCTATCAGATACCCATGAGCCTTTCCGAGGGGGCTTACCAGGCGGGACCTGCCGCCGCCGATCCCTCCGTCCGGGAAGCCATGAACGGCGTCCTTGACGCGGCCCTTAGATTCACCGTTACCCGGGCCGGCCTGCGGGACTTCCTCAGGGCGAAGTTCCTCCTCGATAATCAGGGCCTTTCTCCTTCTCCGGTGTCTGCCCTGGCCTCTGCCCGGGACCTGATCTTCCGCTTGTCCCAAACCCCTGGGGCCGCCGCCGTCCTGGGGGATTATCTTCCCCCGGAAGCCGCAGCCGCCGTCAAGGATTCGGCATGGTACCGTAAGTCCGCCGCTGCGCCGGATCGGGCGGGCCTTTCTTCCCCGGCGGCAGCCGCAGAGGGAAGCATCGAAGCCGGAGGGCTTCGCTTCAAGGAAATCGCCGGAGGCGTCTTTATCACCGGGGGAAACGTTCCCCGCCGGGTTTCCCTCGGGGACTTCTATATCGCCGGCACCGCCGTATCCCCTTCATCCTGGGAGGCTTTTCTTGCCGCCAATCCCCTGTGGGACCTTCAACACGCCCCCGCCCTCAGAGAACAGGGACTGGTTACGGAAGATTACCTTGTCTCTTTTACCAGCGGCCCGGCTGACCTGGGAATCTCCTCTGTTTCGTGGTACGCCGCAGAAGCCTACTGTACCTGGCTTACCTCCCTCCTCCCGCCGGCCCTTTCCTCTTATGAGGTCCGGCTTCCTGCCGAGGCGGAATGGGAGTACGCCCTTACGGTTCACGGCGAAATCCGGGAGCTTGGGAGAAGCCTCTGGGAATGGTGCAGCGATCCCTATGTCCCCCTGGACTTTCTTTCCGCGCCGGAAGAAGTGGCGGCCCTTGTCGGGTCCCCGGAACGGTCCATCAGGGGCGGTTCCTGGGTAAACCAGCCGGGTTCCGTGAACATAGCAACCCGGGCTTCCCTGCCGCCCCGCTTCTGTTCCCCCTTTGTGTCCTTCCGCCCGGTTATCGCTTTGAAAGAAGGAGCCGGTTATGAGTGAAGGAGGGGAAGGAATCAAGATCATCGCGGTAAACCGGAAAGCCCGGTTTGATTACGCTGTAGACGACAAGTACGAGTGCGGCATAGAGCTTTTGGGGACCGAGGTAAAGTCCTTCCGGGACGGTAAAATCTCCTTTCCCGATGCCTGGGCGGAGGTAATGGAAGGCGAAGTCTGGCTCAGATCCCTCAGAATCGCGGAGAATCCTTTTTCTTCGATCTTCAACCACGACCCGGACCGGAAAAAGAAACTCCTCCTCCACCGGGACGAGATTAAGCGTATTGCCCGGAAAGTGGAAGAAAAAGGCTATACCCTTATACCTCTTTCGTTTTATTTTAAAAAAGGCAGGGTAAAGGTGGAACTGGGTCTCTGCAAAGGGAAAAAAGCCTACGATAAGCGGGCTGATATTCGGGAACGGGATATAAAACGGGAAATATCCCGGGAATTCCGTCACGGACTGCATTGAGGAGGCTGTTTTAAAATTCCGGGGGGGTTCGGAGGGTTCTAAACCCCTGGGGCCTTAGGCCCCGTTACGGGGGCGGATCCCCTGTAGGCGGATTCAATTGCCGGGTTTCGGGAAAAAATATAGACAGGACCTCCAAAAAAGAATAAGGTTTAAGCATGAAAAAAAGAAATTTCCTGACAGGAGTTTTAGTTTTTCTTTTCGTCTCATCCTTGGCAGCGGACAATGAAAAACCTCTTATCTTAGTTTCCCCTTTGGTAATCGAAGGGTTAAGCGCCGACGAAGCCCGGATCATCGAAACCCTGATATACTCTTATATCAATAACCTGGGAGAAACGCTTATTCCAGGGGAATCTTTAAATGGAATTGGTTTTACCCCCAGCCTCCAGGATGGCCGGATCCCTGACTATACCTTTTCGGGAAGCGTTACCCAGAATAATGACGGCCTTATCCTGACCCTGGAAATAAGGGGGAGCGCCGCAGGGGAAAGGGCTTCCCTCTCGTCGTTCTATAAAACCACCGGAGAGCTGGCGCTCAAGGCCCGTTCCATGGTAGAAGCGGTCTTTGCCGGAAAAAACCCGTCCGTCGTTTCCGGGCCGGCGGAAAAGAACGCCTCCCCGTCTGACAAAGCCGTTGAGGGGGAACTTCTCACAGAAGGAGCTGTCCTGGGGACCTGGAAGGGAGAGCCGGGAATAGAGATAATCCGTCTCCGGCGGGGCGGCCAGGGTATTGCGGTTTTTTCTTCCGGCGCACAGATGAATCTGCTCTATTCCATCAAAAACAACACCCTGAACGTGGTACAGAATTCCCCCAATTCGGAACGGTACTACCAGCGGCAGGGGGACTCCCCGGCGATCCCCTATTTGGTGGCAAGACGCCTTGCCGAAGAGGCGAAACCCATGCGCTGGGAATTCCTGCTATACGAGAACGGAACGGTTTTGAGAGGGATAAAGACGGCAAGCGTTATACATTACGAGTTGGAACGAATGTTGGAAATATCCCATGGTGTAATTCAGGATGTTGAGTGGATTCGGACGGGACGTTAAATTACGGGCCTGTCCCAAAACTAATTGACTGTGCGCTGACGCGCGCGGTTTTGGGGAAGCCTCTTACTTCAATGGATTTCGGTTCGGCGGGTACGCAGCAAATCAAGGGCAAGGATACAGCTGAAAAGGCCCAACCCGCAGGCAAAGGCGATGAACCGTATATCCGATTCGGCCATAAATTGAGGTTTTGCGGCGCTGATAATCTGCCCCGGATCGTGGTTCTGCTTCCGCCGGTTCGAAAGCCCCACAATGCGGACAAACCGTTCTTCGGACCTTCCATATCCCAATTCCCGGGCATAGGCCGCAATAGTGTCCGAATCGTACAAAAGGGCGTCCGTATCTCCTTTCAGTTTCCGGTTGAGTTCCTGGAGGGCTTCCAGGTTTTGCTGCTGCCGGTCCCTTTCCCGTACCAGCTGATCGTAAGCCAAAAATCCGACGGCGCCGGAAAATAAGGAAAGACCTGCATAAACAACTATAGAAAGCCAGACCGGGATAAGGTATTTTATAGCATTCATTCCTTATAATTACGGAGAATTTTTGGGGATTCTTGAGGGAATACACGGCATTGACAATAGGAAAACCGGCAGGGTACCATTATTTAAATGAATAATTTTGAGCCTGTCCCAAAACTGAAATTTTGGGGAAGCCTCTTTTGTTAATTACTTTTAATTTGCTAAATAGCTTTCAATGTTGGCAGGTAGATACCGATAATGATTATGAGACATACCTTTAGCGGGAGCAGTTCATGACACATGAGAAAAATCCTTCGATATATGCCGATCGCAGTACAATCGGATCGTCAGAAGAGCTTGATGAATACGGGGTATGGGTAAAAAGCGAACCCCAGGATCTTTCATCGATAAATACGGATACCCGTGAAACTGCGAGATCAGAGGATAAGGGTTTTTCCCCGGAACCGTCCGGCGATTTGCCGGATTTTAATGAAACCGATACAGATCCGTGGCTGCCCGAAGTTTCGACGGATATGGCGGATCTGGCGGACTTGAACCTGGCTTCGACCGATGAATCCCTGTTCAACGACGACTTTGCTTTTATGCCCGATGATATGCCGGCGGAATATGTGGCGATGGAGCCGCTGAACCTTGACGCCGGGACGGAAGAACAGGCGCCGGAGCTTGGCAAGGCGGATGCCTTAGAGGACGACAGCCTTTCCAGTATTCCGGCGGAGGATTCTCTCCCGGAACCCGAGCCGGAGGAGGCAAAGGAGCCCCAGGCTTCTCCTCCCCAAAAAGCGGAGCAGGAAACAGGGAAGCCGCCGGAGCTTTCCACCCAGCTCCTGATGAGGATAGCCGAAGAACTTTCGTCCATAAGGAATGAGCTGTCCAGCCTGAAAAAGGAACTCCAGGAGAACAAATCCCCGGCGGCGGCTGCTTCCGCTGAACCGGAGGAACAAATAGAAGGCGGCGGCTTTTTTGGCGAAGAGGAGGACGAAAAAATCGCCCTTACCGGGGACGAACTGGACAACATTCTCCATACGGCGAATTTTACCGAGGAAATCGAGGCGGATACCGAGACTGTCATTCATGAAGAACCCTTTGACGCCGGGTTCATGGACCTTTCCGGAATGCAAACCGAAAGTTCGGTTGAAACAGACACCCTCCCTGATTTTTCGGAAGAGCTTTGGGAAAACGGCGAATCCTTTTTTGCCGGGACCGATACAGCCAAAGAGGACCTCCCGGAGGTTAACGAGGACTTTGATTTGCCCCCCGCGCCGGTAGAATTTTCTCCTGAACTGGAAAAACTCAGGGGAGAAGGGGCGGCCCCCTTGGCGCCGGTCCCGGAGGATGTCAGCTTCCTGGAGGCGGACCCGGAGCTTGCGAATTTGACGTTTCCTGATTTGTCGGAAGACAACTCCTTTGATTCTTCCCTAGCCTCCCTTGATTTTGAAGATGCGGTCATCGAAGATCCGAATCTACAGGAGGAGTTGAAAGAGAATCCCCCTGAAGAACCTGCGCCGGAAAATATTTCCCTGGAACTGGATATGGAAACTCAGGATGAAATGGCAGGTCTGTTGGACAGCGGCGGCGAAGACGATGCCTTTGGGGAGGCTCTTGAAGAAACCGAATTAAGTGACGATTCCGCCGGATCAAGCGGATTTACTGCCGACGAGCTTTCCCTGGATGAGGATTTCCCGGATACCGCTGATATTTCTATTGACGATCTCTTATCAGCGGAGGATGACACCCAACAGGCTGTCGGGGATCTCCAGGATGATGATACCTACGATCAGGTTATTCCCGAAGGTTTTGTTATAGAATCCGGGGACAGCCTGACCCGGGAAGAAATCGTCCCAAATAATGGGTTTCCCGAGGGCCTCGACGATGCCCTGGAATCGGAAATCGAAGAGCTGCCGGAGGATCTTCCCGGTGAGGAAGAAATCGCCCCAAATGACGGGTTTTCCGAAGGCTTTGAAGATTCGTTCTCTGATCCCCCCGCCCTTGAGGATGCCCTGGAACTGGAAATGGAAGAGTTGCCGGAGGACCTTCCCGGTGAGGAAGCAATCACTCCAAATGACGGGTTTCCCGAAGGCTTTGAAGATTTGTTCTCTGATCCCCCCGCCCTTGATGATGCCCTGGAACTGGAAATGGATGAGCTGCCGGAGGACCTTCCCGGTGAGGAAGCAATCACTCCAAATGACGGGTTTTCCGAAGGTTTTGAAGATTCGTTCTCTGATCCCCTCGCCCTTGACGATGCCCTGGAACTGGAAATGGAAGAGCTGCCGGAGGACCTTCCCTCCGCCGAGTTGGAATCGCTTCCTGAACAACTGGAAGCCGAAATGCCGGACCTGGAGGAGGAAGACGCTGTTGCAGTAGATGTGGATGTTCCTGAGCCGGCGGAAGCAAGCCGGAAACCGGTTCAGGCGGGAACGCCTCATGAGGTGAATGTAGCGGCTATTCCGTCGGATATCAAACTTGAACTGCGGAACGTTCTTTCTTACATGGATCAGCTCCTGGAGTCTCTCCCGGAAGATAAGATCGAGGAATTCGCCAAGTCCGAATACTTCGACACGTATAAAAAACTGTTTGAGGACCTGGGTTTAGCATAATGGGACTCCTGAGCAGGGCCGTTACCGCCAATTCTCTGGAGTTCCATCCAGGACAGGCCGCCGCTCAGGGTCCCGCCGGAGGGCGTCCCAAAGGGTCCGGGGCGGATGCGGTTCGGGACATGATCTGGGGCTATTGGATTCAGAATTCGCCGTGCCAGGGAATAGTCCTGGGACTGCCCAAATATGCCGGGGAAGCGGGGGTTGAACAGTTCTTTGCTGCAACAGCTTCCATAGCCGCTTCTTTTGGGGGGAGCATCCGTCTGCCTTCAAAAAACATCCTTATTCTTTTTTCCCATGCCCTGGACCGGGAACTCTTAGTCCATCGGCTGACTAAAACCTTGCGGACCAGGGTTCTCATAAGTTTTGATGCCGTATCCCCAGGGGAGATTTTCTCCAGGATACAGCCCTGGCTGTAATATGACTGAGCGGCTCGCTGCGGCGGGATCTGGCCTTCCTACCGTTTTTGTAGGAGAAAAATCCCTTCATTCCCGGTACGATCCCGCCGCCGAAGCGGAAAAATACATCAAGGCTTTCAATTTTAGCGAAAAGATTCGGTTCTTCATCCTGATTGAGCCGGGTTTGGGCTATATCATTCCGGTTTTACGGCGGCTTTTTCCCCAGGCAAAGCTTATCGCCCTCCATGTTTCGGATTTCTTCGCCCGGCTTCCGGGTGAAGCGGCGGGAAACGCGGTTCTGTGGTCTCCCGAATCAGGGCTTTCCTGCGGGGAATTTCTGGAACGGGAGATCCCTGACGCCGCGGATTTTGATTCCGGGATCGACGCCGTAAAAATCATAGAATGGCGGCCGGCTCTGGCGGCTTACGGAGGGGCCTACAAAGACCTTCTGGAAAGCGCCGTGACGTTTATACGCCGGATGGACGCCAACGCCCGTACCGTCAGGGGTTTTGGCCGCCGGTGGTTCAGAAATTTCTTTAGGAACCTCGGCGTTCTCCGTGTCTTTTTCGGCCTTGTCCCCGGCTCCGGCCCCTGGATTATCACCGGCGCGGGACCCAGCCTGGAAGGGGTTCTCCCGGTCATAGCGGACATGCAGCGGCAGGGGGCGGCGGTCCTTGCGGCATCCTCCGCGGTCCCCGCCCTTGCGGCAGGGGGCATACTGCCGGACCTGGCTATCGCCACCGATGGCGGCGGCTGGGCGCGGTTCCACCTCTGCGAAGGGATACGCTGCGCCTCGGGGCGCCCTCTCTTCCTTGCCGCCGCCCTTACCGCCGCCCTCCCTTGTCAATGGGGCGATTTCCCCGTCCTCCCCCTGAGCGACGGGAGCCTCTGGCAGGAGGCGGCGCTGGAAAGACTGGGCATCCCCCGCATGGTCTTTCCCCAGCGGGGGACCGTCGCCGCTTCGGCGCTGGATCTTGCCCTCAGTTGTACAAAGGGCGATGTTTTCCTCGCCGGCATGGACCTTTCCAGCGAAGATATTAAAACCCACGCCCGGCCCTATGGCTTGGATCGTTTCCAGGAGGAAAGGGCAACCCGCCTTGATCCCCGGTACTCCCAAGCCTTTGTCCGGGCCGGACAAATATCCGCTTCCGGGAGCCACCGGGTTTACGCCGAATGGTTCGGCGGACGGCTTGCGGCCTGTTCCGGACGTATCCGTTCCCTGGGAAAAAACAACCCGGTTTTCGACGCCCTGCCATCGGGGGAAAGGCCGGAAATCCTTGACGCGGCGCATCCAGCGCGCCCCCGCATAGAGGCCGGCATCCTCCGCAAGAACCCTGTCGCCTCAGACGAAGCGGTCCGGGTCCTGACGGATCTGCTGAATACGGACGGCCCCTCTCAGGCGCTTCTGCGGGAATTGGGGCCCCTCCTTCTTCCCGGCGGCGGCGAGCCTTCTGTGGAACAACTGAGTAAAGAAATCAAAGCGTTGATCCTCCGTCAAGGGGTATGGAAAGGAGCCGGCGGTGAATAGGCAATACTTTTTCGAGCGGAACCTGCTTGCCCTGTCCCAAAAGGACCCGGGCCTGTGTTCCCGGCTGTCCGGGGCGGAAACAACCAGGGGGAATTACCGGTTCCTGAACGCCCGTTCCGGCGATCCGGTCCCGGCCCTGACTGCTCCTTCCGGAACGGCCCATCCCCTCCACTCCCTGATGGATCCCCGCCGGGAGGGGGAACGGATCATAGCCGCAGCCCTGCGCGTCCCGGATACGTCCCCGCGAACAGACCCCCCGGCAGCGCGCTCCACCGAAGGATACCTGATCCTCCTGGGCTTGGGGGGCGGTTACTACGCCCAAGCCGCCCTGGAAAGGGAAGACATACACCGCCTTCTGGTAGTGGATTACAATATACATGGAATCGCGGAATTATTCGCTTCCAGAGACTACGTGCATATCTTTCAGGACCCCCGGTTCCACCTCCTTGTAGACCCGGGCCCCGAAACTCTGGCAGGGTTCATCCTGGAGACCTACCAGCCCGCGCTCTACGGGGGCATCAGGGCCATACCCCTGCGGGCCAGAACGGAGCTTGATCCCTTCAACTTTGGCCGGGCCGGGGAGGCGGTAAAAGACGCCATAGACCGGATCTCCGGGGATTATTCGGTACAGGCCTATTTCGGGACCCGGTGGTTTTCCAACATCATCAGGAACCTTTTTCAGGCGGAAGGACCGGAGCCTCCCTTGCCTCCGGTACGCCGGGCCGCCGTCTGCGCCGCAGGACCTTCCCTGGACATACAGTTCCCCCGTCTTGAAGAAACCCGGGAGTCCCGGTTCGTCATCGCCGCCGATACAGCCCTTCCCGCCCTGCTGCACCGGGGCATAAAACCCGATGCGGTGGTTTCGATTGACTGCCAGCACATCAGTTACTACCATTTTATAGCGGGCCTTCCCCGGGACATTCCCCTGTTTATGGACCTGGCAAGTCCTCCCCTTTTGGCCTCCATGACCGGGAATCCCCGGTTTTTTTCCGGCGGCCATCCCCTAACCCGGTATATCGCCCGGTACTGGCGGTCTTTTCCGGGCATAGACACTTCGGGGGTCAACGTGACCTATGCGGCCTTGTCCCTGGCGGAATACCTGGGAGCGGAAGAAATCGACCTCTACGGGGCCGACTTCTCCTATCCTCTGGGGAAGACCTATGCCCGGGGAACCTATATCCACCCTTATTTTGAGGCGCGGCAGACCCGGCTTAACCCCCTGGAAGCCCAGGCGTCAGCCTTCCTCTACCGGACTACTCCCCTGACAAAAAGCGAACGGGAAGACGGCTCATGGTATTACGTAACGCCTCTGCTGCAACGCTACCGCGAAAGGCTTGAGGCAAAGGCCCGTTCCCTGGATGCCCTTCTAACCGCCGTCCCCGGCCTGGGGGCTCCTGTCAGCCTGCCGAAAAGGGCGCCGAAACGCCGGGAAGCCCTGCGCCTCTTTGCCGCAGGTCAGGCGGTCACAAGAAGCGCCGGGGAATTTCTGGGGAACTACCGGCAGGAAATCGCCGCGCTCCCCCGGCCCGGCCAAAACATAACGAATTTTCTTAGGGAACGAACGAAGCAGGAAAGCCGTATTCTGGCCACCCTGCTCCCCGCCTGCGCCGCCGTACAACGCCGCCGGAATGAATTAACCGCCCCGGAAGCGCTGGAAGCAGCAAGGGACTATGCCCTAAAAGAACTGGACGCCGTACTGAAGAAAGCGCGTTAAGGCCCGG
>JAISOQ010000066.1 GCA_031275515.1 Treponema sp.
CCCCACCCCGGCCCCCCCGCCCCCCCCCCCCCCCCCGCCCCCCCCCCCCCCCCCCCCCCCCCATAGACAAAATTGACAATAAATTGTTCATAAAAAAGAACCTCCTGGCAGATAGGTGAGATACGCTATGCGCATGGGCTATTCTACCACGGAGCGGGGAAGTATGAACCGAACAGAATACTCCGGCGTTCATGCTCTGTTCACGCCCGGCGGAACGCCCAGTGTCCCGCCTTTTGAGGTCTGACCCCCGTTTGTTTTAAATTCCGCCGGACTCACATTAAAATAATCATATTTAGCCATGTCCACCCGGCCTGCATCCGAAACTTCCACCCCTTCTGCGCGTAACAGGGCGATCTGCGTTTCCCTGCCCCTGCAGCTTTCCAGAGCGATGGAACCGTCGGAGCGGATGATGCGATGCCAGGGGAGCGCGCAGGCCCCGGACAGGGAATGTAACGTCCGGACGACCTGACGCGCTCCATTGGGGAGGCCCGCTGCCCGGGCCACATCCCGGTAACAAGCGACGCAGCCCGGAGGGATGGAGCGAAGGCAGTCAACGATACGACGGGTGGTTTCATTCATGCTGATAAGCAAGGTCGATAAGGGACAGAATAAATAAGAGAAAAGCGCCGGCAAAGGTGACAATCAGAGCAGGAACAAGGGACAGGGAAAGAACAAGCGAGATACCCAGGATGCTCATGGTAGCCCGGTAGATGCGTATCACCTCGGCGAAGATCACCGGGAGAATAAAAAGCATGGGAATAATCAGGTACCGGGGCCGCCGGACGGCGCGGTAACGCCAGCCTATGGTGATAATCAGGATCAGGAGGGCCAGAAAGTAGGACGGCTCGGCAAAACGGCTGAGGATCTCCGCCGCGAATACCTGGGGCACATAGCCGTAAGCGCCCAAAGTTTTTTCGGCGGTAAAAAGATCCCCGATGAAAACATTGTCTACTCCCCCCCGGCGGACAAGGGTAGACAGAAGGAAATCCTCATAGGGTATGTCCAGCATCACCTGGGTGTTGCCCAAATCCACGCCGCCGTCGTCATACCGTATGGAGCCGGGCTGACCGGGACCGCCCCATACCGGTTCCCACCGCCGATCCCCATTCTCCCGATCCAGAGCCTGTAAGAGCAGCAGGGTCCGCTTCCGCCCCCCCAGGGTTCTGGGCAGGATTTTGACATATTGGGCTTCAAGACGGTTTTCAAGCTCTCCGTCTTTGTCAAACACCAGGAGGTCCAGGCCCATCCCGTAGGAATAATCCAGCGATGTCGCCAGAGACTGGATTTGCAAGATCATCCGGCCATAAGACATTCCGGCGGAGGTCTGACGGGGTATGGAAAAAACCGCTTCGCTTAGAATTTCGCCTAAGGTCAGTTCGGACTCCTCGACGAAGAAGGCGATCTCTTCCAGCGACTGTTCACACTCTTGCAGAAATTTGATCATATCCGGATCATTGGGAGTTAACGTCTCAAGCTCTTTGAAAAGGTAATATCCCCGTATCCAGTCCTGGGCAATCATCGCCTCATAGCCGGCATTCTTCAACCGGAAAAGCCGTAGCGCCTGGGTTTCCCGGCTGTTCGGCGCCAGGGAAGCAATGGCGTTCCAGGCGCGGCTTGCGGTCCGGGCCGCCTCCACTGTTTCCATACTGCCTTCCCGGGCAAGACGGCCCGCCAGGGTTGCGAGCCAATGGGCATCGTAATACCGCCCTTCCTGGAATGCGGCTTCCGCCTGGGCCAAAGCCTCCGCCGCGTTTACCGGCGTCCACCGGTTTTCCATGTCTGCCCCCTGGCCGTCGGAAGGCGGAAAGGCAGCCTCCGGCCCTTTCGGACGATTGAAGCGGTATTCATCCATTTCGACGGAAATCACTGTCCGCAGGTCTGCAAGGTCCGGGCTGTCGGGCCATATCCCTTCGCATACCCCAAGGAACCGGGCCGCCTCAGTCCAATTCCCGGCGGCGGCCTGGGACCGGGCGCGGGCGTTGGACTCCGAAAAAAGCCGGCCCCGGGAGCGCATATCCACCTCCTGCTCCCAAACCACCGGATAAATCAGAAAACAGAGGAGCCCGTAAACAGCCGTGGCGCCTATGGCGGTGCCAATGGAACCTTTGAGAGCATTCAAAAATTGAGGGGAAAAAGAAGGAAAATGCCTGCCGTCAAGGGTATTGGAAAGGCCGAAGGGAACAACTATAGCCGACATCGCCAGGGCCGGGAAAAGATCGAGCCAGTTCAAAATCCCCTGGATAAGCCGCCAGGAACGGGAAAAGCGCGCAAGGGGCGGCGGTTCGCCAGGGAAGATCAGCCTGAACCCCATCACAATCAAGAAGGACGCCAGGATATAGCAGGTAAAGATCCCCGATGGAGAAAGCAGCGCTTCTTTTTTTAGTTTCACGGTGAGGTCCTCCTGCTTCGGGCCAGATTAGCCAGAAGGGTATACACGATGACCAGAAGGGCCGCCCCACAGAAAACAGCGGGGCTGATTATGGCTTGAGGAATGTCCTTTTTCAGAAATAACCTGATGAATTGCTGTATCTCCTCAGAATCGAGGAAAGCCCCGCCGGCCAGTATGCCCCGGAAGACCAGCGCGCCCAGAAAGGCGTTGGCCAGAGGCCAGGAAGTCAGTTCCATGATGAAACGGAGGGAAGACAAGAGAAAGCAAAGAGCCCCCAGGTACATACCAAAGGGGATAAGCCCCTGGTGCAGCCGGTCCCAAAACTGCGTCCCCAGGAGAGAAAAATCAATGACTAAACTGGCCATTAAATAAGATCCCCCTATCCTGAAAGGAACAGGAGGCAGGGTAAAGCCGCCCCTGACGGGCGCCAGGGTTTTCTGGTAGCCAAGGGACCTGTCGGGGACGGCTATCACCCGGGGACTGGCCGGATTTGAGGGATCGTCCAGGAAGACCACCGAAGTATCCCCCTGGGTAAGGATGAGTCCCGGCGCTCCCAGCGCAGGGGGCGTAACCTGTCCCGGCAGCGCTGCGAAGGTTTCCGCCTGGCGCAGTCCCAGATATGCCC
This sequence comes from Treponema sp., assembly GCA_031275515.1. GTDB lineage: Bacteria > Spirochaetota > Spirochaetia > Treponematales > Breznakiellaceae > JAIRLK01. Next base: position 3,015 of record JAISOQ010000066.1, read on the forward strand.
CGGTCGTAAAGCCGCAGGACAAGATGAAGACGCACAGAATACTTAAAGGGCCGGAGAAGGACTTTTGAGCGGAATAGCTGAGGGTCAGCAAAATTGATACATACATGGCTACAGGAAGCGCCCATTGGCCCGCTGAAATCAATGCGGCGAAAATCTCTATGGGTTCGGCGGGAATATAGCGGACAACCTCTATCCACCCATAGAGATACCTGATTGCAGAAGCAGCCAATAAAATCACTACAAAACAAACGCTAAAAAAGAGCGCTATCTGTGTAAGAGCCTTCACCCCTTAAACGTAGCATGAGGAAACTTCTCTTTGCAAGAGTAGGCCTGTCCCAAAACCAAGAGTAAATTTTTTTCCACACATTATTCACAGCCAAATATTGTTTTTGTTCGATAGATATACAGCCGCTTTCGGCTCCAAAATCCTGATTTGCCTTTTAAAATCGGCAGCTATTCCGGCTGTGAATTATAAATCATTACAGTATAAGGAAATACACGATTAAGAAAATTTATCTCCGGATAAAACAAGCTGCTCTGTATACAAACAGATACACAAAACAACACATTCCAAATATATATACAAGTTATCCACAGATAATTAACATATACGGATAGAAACCGCCCTGCCGGTTTCAATTTTTATCCGGCAGAGCTTTCATCTTCTCCTTCAATTCCAAAAGCATACGGTCCGCAGAGGCGTCCGATTTTTCCAGTTCCGCAAAACGTTTTTCCAGATTGGCGTCAGCGGAAACATCCTCCAACTCCTGGGCGGCTTCGGCTTCCGCCTCCATCTGGTCAACCTTCTTGGCCATCCGGTCAAAGGCGTCAAAAGCCGTCCGGTTGCCGGATACGCTGGAAATAGTCGATTGTATCTTTTGCTGGGCTTCCGCCCGTTTTGCCCGGGCAATAAGGAGGTTTTTCTTCCGCTGGGCCTCTTCTATTTTATTCTGAAGCTCCCGCAGGGCTTCTTTTAGCTTCTCCACCGAAGCCTTTTGAGCTTCCCATTGTTTACGGTATTCCGCCGCATTATTGTTGTATTCCTGTTTGCGGAGAAGGGCCTCCCGGGCCAGGTCATCTTTTCCGGCCTGAACCGCCAGCATTGCCTTCCGCTCCCATTCCTGGGCCTGAGCCTCCTGGTTTTGCAGTTCCCGTTCCAGTTTCTTCTCATCCGCAATGGCCAGGGCGACCGCTTTCTTGGATTCAATCAGCTGCTCATTCATATCAATAAGCAGTTGATTAAGCATTTTTTCAGGCTTTTCCGCTTTATTGATCAAATCATTTACATTTGAAGAAATAAGAGTTTTTAATCGTGAAAAAATACCCATATTCCTGACCTCCCCATATATCCGGTATAACCGGCGGCTATTCCTGCACCGCTTTTTGCGCCGCTTCCTGCGCCGCTTCCGTTTCCTGCCGGTATTTCGACAAAATAGGATAATGCTGAACCAAGGCTAAACTGAAGGCATCCAGGGTAGACCTAAATTCGCCGTAATCCATGGTTTCATAGTCCTGGGTGTTAATCAAAACTATTTTATCGTCTTCCAGGGCATAGGCGCCGTGGAGTACATCATTGGCATTCAATTCCAGCAGCCTGGTGAATAACTCCAGACGATTCGTCCTGGGGGCATCCATCACCACTACCCGGAAAACAACCAGCGGATCCGCATACATAACGGCAATATCCGCCAAATTATGCTCAGGATCATCAATCAGCCATAGATCAGGGCTGATTTCCCGGTAGGTAAGCATCAAATCAATAAGATATTGCTCAATTTTGTTTTTTTCCATAAAACCCTCCGTAATGTACGGTCTAAAGGCCCTTTGCCGTGGCTGGTCAGCCTAAAAACACCTGCCCGGCATTGTCTATCGCCAGGATAGCTTTACATTGCGAACAGCGAAACCGGCCCGGTTTTGTCGCCTTAAGCTTCTTGAAACAAATAGGGCAGTCGAAAACTTTGGGAAACATGGCGGCCCCGGGCATTGCAGACCCGCCGCGAAAGAAATCCAACGATTCATCTAAGGTATTTCTGATATTAAAGAACTGGGAAAACCCCAAAAGTTGAAATACTTCAAACACTTTAGGCTGAATTTCCTGCAATACCAGATCCCCCCCAAGGGGCTTAACCGATTTCAGGAAAGCAGTAAACGACCCGATACCCGTAGAGGACACATAATTAAGCCCCCCGCATTGAAATATCAACCGCTTATAGCCATGCTCAATGGCTTTAGCAATACGTTTTTGGAAATAGCTTGAATTATACGTATCTATGTAGCCCATCAAATGAAGGATCAGGCAGCCGTCTATCTCGCTCACTTGTTGAAGCTTTATTTTAAGGCTTTCATCCCTTTCATCATCAAAACCCGGAACTATATCATTATTAGTCATGACACTTCCTTTAATAAAATCCATTATCCCCGGCACAAGCTGCCAGATAAGCATCAAAAAATAATATAATCGAGTCTGTCCCAAAACTCCAGCCTTGGGACAGGCTTTAATCAATATACTATAAAACCACCATTTAAACAATGATCTTTTTATTCTACAAATTTCCCCCAGGTTTGTCAAATGGCCAGATTAAGCGCGGGAAGGCAGGACCGTCCCGCTCTGCCGCCTACCGGCTGAGCGTATCGGTAAGATGTATTACATTACCGGTTGCTTTGTCCGCAGGTTCGGCGCCGGGCAGTTTAGCCGGTGTTTCCGACAGAATACGGACCTGATACGATGGCGCCGTAAGGTCTATATTTGCCGCCTTAAATCCGTCTTGCAGGTTCTGGTAGAGTTCCGAATAAATGGCGGGAACCCGCTCCACCTGCTTAGTATAGGCGTTAATCTGATAGCGTGCGTAAAAGTCATCCAGGGCGGTCTGGAGGACAAAGGGCTTGGGCGTGTCCAACACGCCGTTCGTTTTCATTGCGGCGGCAATGAGTATCTCGTGAACCGTGGTCCAGGGAACAGTATAGCCCATAGTAACATCCGCATGAAGGATCAGCCCATTTTCATCTTCGTCTGAAGATGTATTATAATTGATGATACTGGAACTCAGAATCATCATATTGGGAAACGTAACGTACTCGTTCTTGTGGGTCCTGATCCGAACTACCATCAGGGTCTTTTCCACGACGAATCCCGTCGTCTCTTGAATCCGAATCCTGTCGCCGATTTTGAAAGGCCGCATGTAGGTGATAACAAGCCCGGCGATCAGGTTTCCTATGGCGGAGGTTGAACCCAGGGAAAAGATGAGTCCCGCAAAAACGGTAACGCCCTGAAAAATAGGAGACCCCGACCCCGGAAGGTAGGGATACACCATCGCCACGGTAAAGGCGTACAGGAGAATCCGCAGTATATTGAAGGTCGGCTGCGCCCAGTCAGGGTAAAATCCGGATATAACCAGTCTTTCCCGCTCAATTTGAGTGGCGAAAAATTTCAGCCCCTTGATGACATACCGGGTTAACAACAGAATGATGATAATAGTAATCAGGCTTGGGATATACTTGACGGTATTAAGGAGGATGTTTTTTATGGGCGTCAGGATATAGTTGAAAAGCGTGGAAGCCAGGTTCTTCGTCAGAGGGAAAAGGCTGAACACAATGGGAATAGTGATAAAAAGCTGAAAGGCGGTAACGATATACTTAACTACCCTCAGCCCCAGCAGCAACATGTTGACCATCTGTCCCGTCGTTAAAAGGTTCAAGTTTTTAATAGACAGAGGCTTGAGTTTGCGCCCTCCCCAGAAGGCCAGTTTTTTCTTGAAGCGGTCAAAGAGCCGCCAGACGAACCGGATTAACAGCACCTGGGCGGCAATGATGCCCAAGGCTATCCCAATCCGCCGGAGATAGTCCAGTACCACTTCCGAATCCAGGGCTATCTTTTTTTCAAGAGCCAGGACGGAATCCTCCCCCGTAACGACAGCCGGAGGGGTTGAGTCAGCCGGCGCGGCCAATGATCCAAGAGTACTGCCGGCCATTGTACCAGTACCAGTCTGCGGGGCGGCTGGCGGTTCTGAAGAAGCCGGAGCGAGGCTTTTTTCCGCAGAGGCTGCGCCGTTAATAGAAGTTCCTTCATCCTCCGCCGCAAGAAGGCCTGGAAAAAACAGGGCGCTGGTCATAAACGCTAAAAACAACAGGCCCATTAAAAATCGCCGGAAACTGGGCATAAAACTTCCTCCAAATTAAAAACAGCTGGCAATAGCCGCCTCCAAAGCATCAAGGTTAGGTTTGATTACCGCCAGGGGGTCCGCTTTTTCCCGGAGCATAGCCAGCCGCTGGGGGAGATCGATAGTCTGACCGATGGCCTGCCTCACCGTAGCCGCTTCCTTCGCGGGATGGCCCGTGGCGATGATGACCACATGGCTGTCGGGATCAAAGGCGGACGAGACCCGTTGGGCCGCCTCATACGCCACTGCCGCATGAGGATCAAGGATAATCCCATACCGTTTCCAAAACAGTTCCAGGGCCTTCAAGGTTTCATCGTTATCTATGGCGGCGGGAAAAACCATGTTCCGCATAACCGCAGGCGCTTCTTCGTAAAACGAAGCCAGCCGCTCATAGTTTGAAGGATGGCCCACATCCAGCGCCGGAGAATTGGTGGTTTTCACCGGATGAGGCATAAACTGCTGTCCCTTGATAAAATCACCGAAGGCGTTGTTGGCGTTCATGGCGGCGATAAAGCCGTTTACCGGCATCCCAAATTTCCAGGCGTAAAGCCCTGCGATCAGGTTGCCGAAGTTCCCCGAGGGGACGCTGAACAACAGGTCTCCGTTCAAATACTTCTTTATCTTGATAAAGGCGTATAGGAAATAAAACGACTGAGGCAAAAGACGCCCTGCGTTGATGGCATTGGCGCTGGTGATACCATACCGATCCGCATAAGGCCGGTCCCGGATGATTTCGTTGACCATCCACTGACATTCGTCGAAAGACCCTTCAACCTGAATGGGGATGATGTTGCCGCCGTTGGGAACATAGGCAGCCGGATCAAGCCCCTGGATGGCGCCGGAAGGGTAAAGTATTACCGCGGTGATGTTTTGGCGGTTACGAAAGGCATTGGCAATACTCACCCCCGTATCCCCCCGTGTGGCGGAGATGATCATAGCCGGGCCGTTGTTTTTGAGAAGCTCTTCCATAACCGCCGCAAGAAAGGCTATGCCGAAATCCTTAAAGGTTCCCGTGGGACCGTTGTAGAGGGTTAAAAGGGAGAATCTTTCGTCAAGCCGCCGTAATTCAGGCTCAAAGTCAAAGGCGCTTTCCGCAACCCTGGCTGCGGAAAAAGGATTCAGTTCGCCCTGGAGCAGGCTGGGAGTAACCGTAGCTGCCAGTTCGGGATAGGTCGTTTCGGTATCCATATAGAGAAAATATTGCCGCATGTCCATGACCGAAGCGGGCACATAAAGCCCCCCATCCAAGGGCAGGCAATGCAAGACAGCTTCTTTAAATGAGACCGGAGCTTCATTGGACTTAGTGGATCTGAAGTACATGGATATCCTCAATAAACAAAGGAACCAGGGCCGTCTTTTTTATCATACCGATCTTTCCTCAGCTTCAAGAGCCTGCGGCCCTTGAAGTTTTATCGAACTTTCGGTTCACGGCTTTCAGCCTGCGAACCGAAAGTTCGATAAAACTGCGAATTTTAAGGCTGCTTATCCAAAACTGAAGCTTTGAGCAAGCCTATCATTATGAATAGTTTACTCTGAAAACAAAAAAGCGACAAGAGCGGCGGCGGAGATATGGCTGCGGCCTTTTATCTTGCAGTAAGGGTCAATTTATAGTAACGAGGGTTCGATGAAATCTAAATATCCGCAAATTATTCGGATAAATTCGTGAAATTGCAGACTGAAGTCTGGCGGACTAAAATCCGGCGGACTTTTTTCTCTTCGCCGGACTCACGTTATAGCAGTATATTACAGTCAATAACCTTGCGGCGGGCAAGCAGGGCGAGCGGCTCAGACGGCTTTTTGAGGGAATATCAGGGAGGATTAGATAACCATGAAAGACGCAGGTTATTGGATAGAAAAACTTGAACTCAGGCCCCACCCCGAAGGGGGCTGGTACCGGGAACTCTGGGGGGCGGATCTTACCATACCGGCAAGCGCCCTTCCTCCTCAATACACCGGCGGACGGTCCGCCTGTACCCTCATCCACTATCTTCTTGAGGCCGGAGGCCGTTCCGTCTGGCACCGGGTTAAGTCTGCGGAAATCTGGCTCTGGCACGCCGGCGGCGCCTTGGAACTGCGTCTGGGCGGCAGGGGCAATGCGCCGGAGACGGTTGATGTTTCGCCGGCTATGGCCAGGCATTACCGCCTTGGGCCGGATCCGGACAAGGGAGAAACCTTCTATGGGGTGGTCCCTCCTGACGTATGGCAGACTGCGGAAGTCCGGGAAGGCCCCTATGTCCTGGTGTCCTGCGCGGTTTCTCCGGGTTTTCACTGGGATGATTTTTCCCGCGATTAAACATTACAACGTGAGTGCGACGACGAGAAAAAAGCCCGTCGGACTTTAGTCCTTGTGCGTTTACGCAAAAAGGGGGCTGGAACTCTTTGTCGTGCTGCATATCGAAAACGAGGCAGGAAAAAGGAAGCCGCCGGACAGGAGATATACTTTTCCAGCAGCCAAAGGCCCGCGGAGTTTTCGCTGCAAATCCCGGCTTTATCTCCCCCGATTCCCGGTTGAACCGGAACCCGCAGACACCTAAAGCCGCTCTATTTCTTCAAAGGAAAGCCCAAAACCTGCGGCAATGATGTCAGGTGAAACCCCCATCTGTTTTTGCCGCCGGGCGCCTTCCTGTTTTTCCTGCCAGGCCCTTTCCTGTTCCTGCCGGACCTTCTCCCGTTCCTGCCGGACCACCCTTTCCCATTCCTGCCGGGCCTTTTCCCGCTCCTGCCGGACCGCCTGCCTCTTATCCGCCAGTACGCTCTCTACCAATGCGTCAAACATCGTCCTATACTCCTTCCGCTTTATCAGATCCGTTACCGCCCCTATCCCCTCTCCAGTCACTTCCAGCCGATCCAACAGCACTGTTATCACATCTGTCATTAGTCTACTCAGATTTTCCGGGACCTTCAACCGTATTTGTTCCAGGTAATTTTGCGGCAGCTTTTTCAGCAGCCCCAGCCCTTCCTTTGTCTCCAGTTTGTCTATGAGCATGATGAAGGACAGGGCATCGCAAAACTCTATAAGGTCTTCACGGCGGTATTTGTTCAGTTCTACCAGTTCGTATTCAAACGCCGGGATGTGCTTCCCAAAGACATCCGCCAGAGCCGTCCGGTCCCGGAAGTTCCGCAGGGCTGTCCATCTGTCAGGGCCGTCGTAGAATACGATAGGGAGTACCGGGGGATACAGGAAGTCTTTTGTCAAAGGGGCGTTCCTGTTTTTCTGTTCCTTTTCGTAATTGTCCAGAACCAGACAGATGTACTGGAGCATCTTGAAGGGAGTGCGGAAGTTGACTTTTGACTCGTGTTCCACGATGGCGATGACGAAAAGGGGATTGTCCCCGTTAAGGCGGATACGTTTGACGGTATCCGAATCCCTGGCATTCTGGTTGAGAGGGAGAAAACGTTCGCTTAAATCCTCAATATCGTCGGGGTTGACGGATTTGAGGATGCCGACAGGGATAAAATCTCTGAGGAATTCAGCGAAGAGCTGGTGGTTGCCCAGGATGAGTTTAAAGCTGTTATCTTTAGAGTGACGGATTGCCATAAAGAGCCTCCTGGTATATATATGGCTCGGTCCTGCGCCGCGCTTTGATTTTGGAGGAAAAAAAATAAATTTTTTTCCGGGGTAGGAATAAATCCCCGGCGGCTGTTATCATGCCCCCGGCAAGATCAACGCAGTATAGAAATGAATTCAGACAATGTTACCTGTCCGGCTATAAATAGGGTTAGAATTATTTCGTCAACTCTTTAAGTAAACGTACATGGACTTTAGTCCGAAATTACACGAATTCCCGGACAAAACCCCATCAAGCGAAAAAGGCATTGATTTTCCCGGCAAGTCCGGGTAAGCTATAAACACGATGGACAGGGAAACCGGACGCGCCGCAGCGAGGTATGCGTAAAAAGGCGCGCACGTCACCACTCTGGCATCATAATGCCCTTTAGACAAGGAAAGGAACGGTAATAGACCTGTTATGCTTTATCCTCTGGTTCTGTATAATGCAATGACCCCCCCCCCCCCCCCCCCCATCTAATTTTTTCAAAAAACAGAAAAAGACGCTGATTTTTCAGCCCCTGCAAAGAGCCTGTTTACTCATATCTGCCATCATCTTTCAGTTTTTAACATTTCCAGGTGTTTACGGACCGCGTTTAAGCCGTCCGTTCCGGGAGAATTGTAATGGGAGACAAGGGGCCTCGGGGCGCTGCCGTGATACCTGCGCCGGGTTCGTACTGAGATCTTCTCTAAAAAATGCCGGAGCGGGGCTTCGGGGTTTAGAGTTTTTTTTATCCTAATGGAGGGTGTTTTATGAAAAGAAAAATGCTGATATTTTTATTTGCAGCGGTATTTGCCGGCGCAGCCACGGCAAAGGATACTCTTGCGGTTTTGCCCTTTACCGGCGGCAGTACACGGGATGAAGGCGAAACCATCGCGGAATTGTTCTCCTTTAGCACGGAGTTGAACGAGGTCTTTGCTCCCATACCCCGTACCAGTATCACCCGGGCTATCAGCAATGAGCAAAAGTTCCAGACAGTTGCGGGTATGACCGATCCGGACACCATAGCCGCCCTCGGCAAGCAGCTCGGCGCTAAGTATGTAGTCGCCGGGAACATAGCGAAGCTGGGAAATAATAATCTGCTGATTATTTCAATCCGCAAGATAGACGATCTGCGGCAGATAGCGGGGGATATTCAGACCTATACCAAAATCGAGGACATTCAGGACAAACTGCCTGATATGGCGCGGAATATTATCAGGGCGACGCAGTCCGACTCGTCCAAGCTCGAAAAACTGGCGGTGGTCCCGGTTGAACTGGGCGGCAATATTGATGCCGATGTTGCGGACACGCTGGCGCAGATCCTTTCCATCAATATTGTCAAGAGCGGCAGCTATGCGGTGTATCCCCGCACGGTGACGCTGGAGCAGGTGCAGGAGGAATACAAAACCCAGTTAAGCGGTTCAACGGCGGATGAAAGTATCGTTGATATAGGCAAGGGAGATAATCCAACCCTTGTTCTATCGGTGGTGGCCCGGCGGCTGGGCGCCCGGAACATGTTTAACGCTTCCATTATCAACCTTGAATCGGGCGTTCAGTTGATTGGGCGGTCGGTGAATTACAATACCCTGGATGACGGGATAAGGGTAATGGAAAACCTTTCCCAGGAATTAACCGGCGTTTCGGGAGTTTCCGGCAATGATCTGGACGCAGTCAGGAACAGGGCGGCAGCGGCGGCTGGCAATAGAACACGGCAGCCTGCTGTCGAGGACTCCACCCCCAAAGAACAACCCGCCGGCAGGGAACAGACGGTCAAAAAGTCCGGCGGGAACACTTTTGGTTACGGCATGTTGAACCTGGCGGCAGGGCTTGGTTCTTTTGTTCAGGGAGACTGGGGCGGCGGTTTAACCTGTGTCTTAGGGTACAGCGCGGCGGCGGGGTTAATCCTGTGGGATGTGTTAGCCTTTTCCTACGAAGATGATCTTGCGGGCATTCCGGGCGCTGTCGGCTTTGGGGTTGCGGGCGTTACGGCTCTGATTGGGTTTATCCGTCCCGCGGTGTTCAAGAAAAACCATACCCTTGCCGGAATTATGGATCGGATAAACATTGCGGTTGTACCGGGGAATGAAGGCGGGGAAACGGTGCGGCTGTCATACTCGCTGAATTTTGAAAAAGGGGTAAAAAAATGAATAAAATAAAACCCGGAGCGCTGTATCCGGCGGCGCTTCTTTGCATGGGCCTGCTGCTGCTGGCGGGATGCAAGGATCTGCTTCACCCTGAAGGGCCGGAAACAACGGAGGATCAACAGGGGACGGGGACGCAGAGGACGGTTACCGTAACCTTTGACGCGGATGGGGGATATCCGGAAACCCAGACGCGTACGATAGCCAGTGGCAGTACGATAGGTTATTCATATATGCCTTCAAACCCGACCAGAAGCGGGTATACTTTCGACGGCTGGTATACATGGTGGAACGGTGAGGGCAGCCAGTTTACCGCCTATACGACGGTAAGCGGGAGTATGACGGTCTACGCTAAATGGACGTATGAGGCTTCCGGCATCAGCAATATCACCTATAGTTCTGTATCGGGGGGCGCGTGGACGCTGCAAAGCGATGGAAGATACCGATCTCCCGGGATAAGCGACAATGGGGTAACTAAAATGCGCATCAGCTTTACCAGCGGGTCCTCCAATACGTCCATAACGATACAGCTTACCGTATCTTCGGAATCAGGAT
>JAISOQ010000131.1 GCA_031275515.1 Treponema sp.
CTTGAGGGATTTCGCAATGATTTCGGCGCAGAACGCCACCTCCGCGTCCTGATCCGGGAGAAAGACCAGGGTGGGCATCTTCCCGGCCCCCCGCTCGGAACGGAGGGTCTTACCCAGCCGTCCGCGGTTACAGTCCACTACATTAGAGGCCACCGCCAGAATGGGGGCGGTGGAGCGGTAGTTCCGTTCAAGGCGCACCACCTCCGTACCGGGAAAGCGGTCAGGAAACTCCAGGATATTCCTGACCTCCGCGCCCCGGAAGCGGTAAATGGACTGATCGTCATCACCCACCACGCAGACATAGGTCTGCGAGCCGCAGAGTTCCTTGAGGAGTTCAAACTGGGCTATGTTGGAGTCCTGGTATTCGTCCACCATGATGACCCGGAAGCGGTCCCGGAAGCGCCGGGCCACTTCGGGACAGGAACGAAGTATCTCCACAGGTTTCTTGATGAGGTCCCCAAAGTCCACGTTGCCTATTTGAGCCAGCTTTTCCTCGTACAAGGCGTAGAGCTTCCTGAACTCTTTCCGGTGGTCTATAAGGTCCAGCTCCGGGTCTTCCGGGGTAAGAAAGTAGTCCTTGGCCCTGGCTATGCCGTGGGCGATCCGCTTTACATCCACCCGCGGGGCGTCTTCCATCACCGCAGCCAAAAGGGACACCGCATCGTCGTCGTCGTAGATCACGAAATTCGAGTCCAGTCCGCCCAGGGAACCGTTGCGCCTGAGGAACCATGCCCCAAAGGAATGGAAGGTCCTGAGCATGGCGTCCCCCGCCCTTCCGTCTATGAGCCGCGCCCGGTCAGCCATCTCCCTGGCGGCCCGGTTGGTAAAGGTCACCGCCAGAATGGACCGGGGGTCCACTCCCCTCTCCCGGATGAGGTAGGCGATCTTCGTGGTGATCACCCTGGTTTTCCCCGATCCGGCCCCCGCCAGGATAAGGAGGGGGCATCCGGTATGGAGTACCGCCGCCTGCTGTTCGGGGTTAAGGACCGCGAGGTAAGGAGGGAGGTCAGGACCGGAAGCCGGGTTCGGGTCTAGCGTCATGGGGAAAGTATAATATAAAGAGGAAAAAAATTTAACCATAGATTCGGTTGTCCGCAGATTAGCGCGGATGCCCTGGTACCCAAACAGGCCGGCTTGACATATTCCCTTTTTCCCGTTAATTTCACACCCAGTATGTGAGGAACCTTCTAAATAACTATACAGGAGTTTTTTATGGATAAAAGCGTTACTATTGCCGACAAAAGGAAAGCCATAGCCGGGACAACCTTGACGGCTCTCTTTGCCGCCCTGATCGCAGCGGGGACCTTCATCTCTATCCCCCTTCCCTTTTCGCCGGTACCTATAGTGCTGCAAAATTTCTTCGCTCTCATTTCCGGGCTTATCCTGGGGCCCCTCCTAGGCGGCCTTGCGGTAGGCCTCTACCTGCTTGCGGGAGCCCTGGGGGCGCCGGTTTTTGCCGGAGCTACCGGGGGTTTTGTACACTTCCTAGGGCCCACCGGAGGTTTTCTGTTCGGATACCTTCTTGCGGCAATAATCGCGGGCCTTATCGCGGGCCGTCCCCGGGCCGGGGGAAAGTCCCCCTTGTGGCGCATCATCCTGGGGGCTGTAGCGGGGATCCTCATCGTGTATGTGCCCGGGGTTATCCGGCTTAAATACGCCCTGGACGGAACCTGGATCCAGGTCCTTGCCGCAGGGTTCGTGCCTTTCATTATTGGAGATGCCGTTAAAACGGCGGCGGCGGTCATCATCAGCCCCAGACTGCGCAGACTTGCGGCGGATCAGCTCAATGGGTAAAAGCGCCCCGGAACCGTTTTAACCCCAGCAGACCATCACCGATGAATGGAGGCCCTTTTAACCATACCAGGCAATCGCCCAGGCAGCCGCGGATGAATGAAGTTCCCCTCTTTTCCATTCGGGGACTCTCAAAGAATTTTCCTTTAAGCAATATTCAGGACGGAAACGGAGTAAACCGGGCGCTGGAGGATGTCAACCTGGACATTTGGGAAGGGGAATGTCTTCTCATTGCTGGATCCAACGGTTCGGGAAAGACCATTCTGATGAAGATCATTGCGGGACTCATGGACCCTTCTCAAGGGGAGGTTCTGTTCCGGGGACAGTCCCCCGCAAAGGCCGAGAACTGTCTGCGGTCCTCCCTGGGCCTGGTTTTTCAGGACGCCGACGCCCAGATCCTGGGGGAAACCGTAGCGGAAGACACGGCTTTCGGGCCCCGCAACCTGGGGCTAAACCGGGAACAGACGGCGGAACGAGTGGACAGGGCGCTAAAAGCCCTGGCGATTGAGGATAAGCGGGACTTCCCTCCCCGGCGGCTTTCCGGGGGGGAAAAGCGGCGTCTTGCTGTGGCGGGGGTTATCGCTATGGGCTGCGATACGGTCATCATGGACGAACCTTTCGCCAACCTTGACTGGCCGGGGGTTGTCCATGTCCTGGAAATCATTCGGGACCTTAAAGCCGCCGGCAAGACCCTCATCATCCTGACCCATGAGCTGGAAAAAGTTCTAGCCTTTGCGGACCGGCTGGTGATCCTTCACCAGGGGATTCTGCGGGAAGACGGTACGCCGGAAGAAGTACTGGGCCGGCTCAAGCCTGAGTATGGCGTCAGGAATCCTCTCCAGGGATACGCAAAGGTATGGGACTGTACATGGCTCGAATAAAGAAAGACCGGGGAGGGATTGAAAGGCGCGCCCCCTACTCCTACCGGCCTGGGGATTCGGCCCTCCACCGGCTTCCCGGCTGGGTAAAGCTTCTGACGCTCCTGGGGATTTCCACCGCCGCTTTCTTTGCGGGTTTCCCGGCACTGGCCGCCGGGGCAATCATCGTCACCGCAGGCGCTCTTTCGGCGGGAATACGCCCCTGGGAACTGCTGCGGGGCGGCAAGCCTCTGTTCATCATGATCTTTTTTATCGTCCCCCTCAGATCTATTGCCTACGATCCCCTGATGTTTAATGTCCCCGGATGCCGGGAAGCCTTGCTTTTCGGGGGAACCATCCTGGTCTCTTTTTCCGCCGGGGCTCTCCTCTTTTCGGTTACCACCATGACGGAACTGATGGATTCCCTGAGCAAAATCGAGCGGGTCCTGTGCCTGCCTCTCGCCGTCATGTTGAAAAAAAAACGTTCCCCCCGGACGCGGCGCCTTCTCCGCCGCCTGGAACAGCCCCGGCTCAGCCTGGGGATTTCCCTCATGCTCGGTTTTCTTCCCCGGTTCTTCGAGGTCTGGGAATCGGTGACCGCCGCCTACCGCGCCCGGGCAGGAAAAGGCGGCGTCTCCCAGATGCTGACGGTCATTCCCCCGGTAATAGAACACATGATAGCCAAAGCCGGTGAAACCGCTTCCGCCCTGGAGTCCCGGGGGCTTACGCTGAGATATTGAGGGCGGCGTTTTTCACAATGCCTGTTAACAGAAATATAACGTGAGTTCGACGATAGTGAAAAAAGTCCGCCGGACTTTAGTCCGCTTAACACTAATTTATCCGAAGGTGATCCACAAAATATGATGGAAAAACACCGTTAATTCTTTGTGGTACAATGAATTACAAAATTCCGGCCTTGCCGGGCATCTTATTGCATAATTTCTTAATACTTTCATAAAAATGCTGATTCATTGTTTTATAAGGAATTAGCTATTTCTTACAGAAAATGTCAAGATAGTCTATTGATGTCCTGTTTTACATAATTCATTATACTACAATGAATTACGTATCATGCTTTGTAGATCACCACCAAGGAATTTTTAGCGGAACCCTGAACATTCAGGCTCTGCGCCGCCTGGTGAAAACCTACCTTGCCTCGATCCCCCCCCGTCAGCCTCCTGGAACGCCTGGACGGACCCGCAAATCTAAAGGCCGGGAAGAACAGAGCGCGGTATTTATGGGCTGGGGAACTGGCTTAGGGACATAAAGATACGGAAGGATGGGGAGGGAACAGCGGCGCGACTAGTCAACATAGGCGGGAAAAGGATATGGGGGAACCGGTATACATCTGGAGCGGAGATTTTTCCGGAGAGGGATTCTTGAAATACATCCGGGGGCATTGGTCGATAGATAACATTACAGCGGCTGAGGAAAATGAAGGTGGAAAAGAAACGGATGAATGCCAAAGGCCGCAAGATGCACGCCGCCCTGGATTCGAGTTTCCTGTATGAGGCCTTGTTCTCAGAGTAAACGCCGATGCCCTGAGCGCTTCATTTCTTCTCTGTTGAAAATCAGTGAAAATGTCCTATAGTGCGTTCAATAGAAATGTCCTATCTGATAAATTTAGTCAGGAGGATAAAATTGGGTAAAAAAAAGCAAAGAGCGGCAAAAACCTGCG
>JAISOQ010000201.1 GCA_031275515.1 Treponema sp.
GAACACGTTGCCCGCCGCCCCTTTGAACTGGACATCACGCCTGATGAGCTTTGCCCTCATGGACCCGGCGCAGGGGCGGACATGGCCGCCTTGGTAAAGGCCCTCAAAAAACGCCCTCGGAAAAGGGAAGCCTAAAGTCCGGCGTTTCATCTTCCCGGAGAACTCCAGTTATATGCGGTTACTTAACAGGGAGAGGTCTGATCCCCAAAGAAAAACAGCGGACGAAAGATGTTGCTTGCCAATGAACGCCTTTAAAAACTACTCCTTAACCGCCCCCAGCATGATGCCAGAAATAAAGTAACGCTGCAGAAAGGGGTAGACCACCAGCATGGGGATCATGGCGATGAAGACCTTGGCGGAGTTCAGAGATTTATTGGAAAGTTTGAAAAGATTTTCGATCATGTCTTTGGAGAGGGTAGAAGCCTGAATGTTGACCACAAGCTGCTGGATATACGTCTGTAGAGGATAACGGCTTTCATTGGTGGTAAGCACCAAACCCTGAAAGAATTCGTTCCAGTGGTATACCCCGGTAAAAAGCACTATCGTAGCGATAACCGGAATTGAACAGGGTACCACAATCGCAAAGAGTATCCTCCAGGGCCCCGCGCCGTCCACAAAAGCCGCTTCCTCCAGGTCCCTGGGGATGCCCCGGAAAAAATTCATCATCAGAATCAGGTTAAAAACCGGAAGGCTCCCCCCCAGCACCAGGGCCCAAATTGAATCGATAAGGCCGTAGTTCTTCACCGTGATATACCAGGGGATGGTCCCGCCGTTAAAGAGCATACAGAAGATCACTACCCACATTAGGACATTCCGGGGACGGAACTCCCGCCGCTGCTTGGACAGGGGGTAGGCCATGGCAATGAGGACCGCGAGAGTTACCAGGGTCCCCAGGGCGGTCCGCTGAATAGAAATCCAGAAAGAATTAAAAAACGTAAGGTCCTTCATGATTTCCCGGTAGGAAATAAGGGTAAAGCCGATAGGGTAAAAGGTGACCAGCCCCGAGTTGGCGGCGGCCTTGTCGGAGATGGAAAGGCAGAAGGCGTACCAGAGGGGGTAAAGACAGGAAAAACCTAAGAGACCCATGATAAAAATATTAACGATGTTAAATACCCTCTCGCTTAAATTTCTGGTTTGAATCATAATCTTCCCCCTAAAAGACCCGGTAATCGGCAAATTTATACGCCATGACCCAGGCATTGACAATAAGAACAAAGCTGACCACGGATTTTAAGAGTCCCGCCGCAGTGGCAAGGGAAAATTGCAGATTGATAAGTCCCATGCGGTATACCCAGGTATCGATAATATCGCCGGTGGAGTACACCATGGGATTATAAAGATTGTAAATCTGATCAAAACCGGCGTTCAGCACGTTGCCCAAGCCCAGGACCCCCAGGACCACAATGGTACTGCTGAGCCCCGGCAGGGTAACATGCCAGGTTGACCGCAGCCGTCCGGCGCCGTCAATAGCGGCGGCCTCGTAAAGGTTAGGGTTAATGCCGGTCAGGGCTGCCAGGAAGATCACCGCATTATAGCCGAATTCCTTCCACACCTCCGTCCCGATCACCACTTGGCGGAAAATAGAGGCATCGGTCATCCACACTTTCGGGACCGCCCCGAAGAAGGCGGTAATATTGTTTATTACTCCCCGGTAGCCGAAAATATTAAGAACCACGCTGGCCAGGATAACCCAAGAAATAAAATGGGGCAGGTAAACAATGGTCTGAATAAATTTTTTATACCCTTGAAGCCGGATCTCGTTAAGGAGCAGGGCGAAGATCAGGGGAACAAGGAGGTTAAGGGCCATCTTGCCCACCGCTATGATCAGGGTATTGATGATAACCTGTTTTGAATCCCCCAGCATAAAAAGGTATTCAAAATTATCAAGACCGGTCCACCGGGATCTAAAAAAACCCCGGCTGGGATTAAAGTCCTGAAAGGCCATCACGATCCCGTACATAGGAACAATGCTAAAAAGAAACAGCCATAAAAAACCCGGCAAAACCATCAGGGAGTAATGAAACTGAAGCGCGGTACGCCTTTTCATCAAGTATCCTTTCCCGGGGGCCAGACGGCGGTCCAAACTCCGGGGCACTTCTCCGACGTTCTACCCTATCCGGTATCATCCGGTTAAGACAGAACACTGATTTAAGGCGGCTTTCCCCAAAACCGGAGTCTTGGAAAAGCCGCCGCCGACTTATTTTTTTAGATAATTGGCCGCCAGGTCGTCCAGGATACCCTGGCCCCCCTGGGCTTTCCAATCGGAAACGAATTTGTCAAAGGCGCTGATATCAGCCTGGCCGGTGATAATTTTCAGCATCACCTCGGACTCCATCTTCCAAAGGTTGGGCCAGCGCTGTTCCAGAAGGTCCGTCATGCTATAGGTAACACTGTACACTTCTTTATCGATCGGAACGGTGGCGTAGGGCCGGTCGCCGATTAGAATGGCGTAGGAGCGGTTAAAATCCCCCGCATTGGCCATGCTGAAATCTTCGACATTAAGCTCCCTGGAGGGCGTATAACCGGGGACCACGCCCTTGATAAGCTGGGCGTCGTGGTACATAAGTTTGTAGATCGACATGGGGTTTTTGTAGTCTTCCGGCCTGGTTTCACCCTTGAGAACCTTGATGAGTTCCTTGTATTCATATTCCGTTTCATCCGCCGCCGCCGCCACAGTCCGCAGGGGATACCAGCCAATGGCGACAGAGGTATCAAAGGCGGCCTCGTCCCGGACCAGGACATTGTACATGATGATGATGGCTGCCGCCACATCGGGGGAAGCCTTCCTGCTGATAAGGCAGGGGTCGGTACCGGGAGCTTTCATGTGAACATTCCACTTGCCGCCGGCGGAATAAACCGGATAGGCCTGCCAGTTGGCCTTGGGGTTGTTTTTAAAAGAATCCCCGTTCCCGTAGCCCAGGGCCCACCAGGGGCCAAAACGCATCCCCGCCTGGTTGGCGTTCACCGGTTCACCTGATTGATCGCGACTCCCCAATTCGGGGTCCAGAAGTCCTTCCTTGTACCAGCGGGCAAGACGCTGCAGGGGTTCCTTCATTTTGGGATCGAGGGAACCATAGGAAACAGTGCCGTTCCCATTGTCAAGAAAATATCCGGGGTACACATCATAGGCCTGGAAAACCGGATCAAGGCCGTTGCTCAGATTGGACGATTCTATAAAATTGCAGTAGAGTTTGGTGTTCTTGTCCGGGCCGACAATAGGAATGGTCTGGTCCCCCGCTGGTTTCCTTTCTTTAAAAACCCTGGCGGCCCGTTCGATGTCGTCAAGGGTTTTGGGAACCGGAAGGTTGTACTGATCGAGCCACTGTTTCTGGACATTGAGGACGTGGACCCCGTCGGTAGTAACTGTAATATTGGGAAGGGCGATCATCCTGCCGTTATACGAAACCATCTGCATGGCCCGGCCCTTGGTGGATTCAACGATCCCCCGCACCTGGGAAGATGCGTACTGCTGGAATAGATCAGTAATATCGTAAAGCATATCCGATTTAGCGGCTTTGAGCATATAGGACTGGGACCGTACAACAAGGCCGTCGGGCAGGGTATCGCTGGCGATGCAGAGGGCAACTTTTTGATTAAAGTCATTCCCCTCAGCGGCCGTCCAGTCCACAATAACATTGATGTTGTAATTATCCCGGAGATACCGGGTATACTGGTTATTCTGGGCGCTGTCCCCCGGCGGGAGGGTAGTATCGATGGGGCTGACGCTCATGCCGATATGAAACGCCAATAGCTCACCGGCAGTATGGGTCTATTGCCCACCAAAGCCAATACCGATGAGATTTGTCGCCCGCAAAACTCCACATTTCGTCCATTGCCCCTCCTCCTCTCAAGAGGTCTGACCCCAAAGCAAACGCCTATGGACATTCAGCCTCGAATAATTAAAAAAAATCTAAAAAACAATTGACAAGTTATTGTTAGTATGATATAACTCATTTGTA
>JAISOQ010000208.1 GCA_031275515.1 Treponema sp.
CTGTTCGACCGGGGCCGCCGGCGACTGTCTGACTGAGGAAGGCGCGGCAGGCTGGGACGGCTGTTCCGGCGGAATCTCCGGTGAGGCTTTGGGAACAAGGACGAGTTGGGACCCGGAGGTTTCGGGTACGGGCTGGGGAGAATGCGTACTAAACAGAACCAGGGCTGCCAGGGTGCCTGCAAAAATAAATATCCCCGTGAAAAACGCAACCTGAATTCCGTCTTTCGAGGTCAGCTGCCTGCTCCGCCTCCGTCTTGATGCGGAGGTTTTTTTGTTCCTGACTGTTGCTGTTTTTTTTTGCGGAGACTTTTTCACCAGATTAAGAATACCTGTTCAATAGGGGCTTAATCAACATGCCGTTTGAGACAGCCTTGTTTGTATCATTTTTTGTTTGACAAATCCTATAACCTGGGGGCCATAATAATCTTGTAGCCAAAACCTGCATTAAGACGGGCGGCGCAAGTCCCGTACGCCTATCCGGGCAGACAACCGGACGTAGACCCCCATCCTGTTTCGGGTTAGGGGGTCTCTTTTTGTCCGCACAAGGCGTCCGGTTAAATCGCTTCGTTGTAATACATAGTCGCCCGGAAATCCTCGGCGGTATTGTCGCGAATTTTCTTTAGGGCCTTTATTTCAATTTGGCGGACGGTTTCGGGGGAAATGCCCATCTTATCGCCTATTTTTTTTAGGGTATACCGTTCACATCCGTTAAGCTGATACCGGTACATGAGGATACGTTTTTCCCGATCTTTTAGGCGATCCAGGAAACGAAGGGTTTCATCCTGGATGGATTTCCGCATCATGGCCCGTTCCGGATTGTACGTATAATCTTCGTGAATATCCATCACCGATGAGGATTCACTATCCTCCAAATTTGATTCCAGAGGAATAAGCCCGTTGGTCATACTCAGTATTAAGGCCACCTCTTCCTTGGCAATACTAAGATACTTTGCGATTTCTTCGGTACTGGGCTGACGCATAAAGGTTTGGCTCAGAATGTGATAAGCCTTCTGGATTTTACGAAGGGTCTCCTCCTTGCGGTGAGGCAGACGAATGGCCCGACGGCGGTTAGACAGGAAACGGATAATGGATTGACGTATCCACCAGTTCGCATAGGTTGAAAACCGGACGTTTTTAAGGTGATCGTACTTTTCTGCCGCCCTCATAAGCCCCAGGTTGCCTTCCTGAATGATGTCCATAAAGGAGACATCAGAGGTCATATACATCCGGGCAATTTTGACCACAAGCCGCAAATTCGCTTCAATGAGACGGTGTTTGGCCGTTTCATCGCCTTTCTGAATCCGTTTGGACAATTCCAGCTCTTCTTCAAAGGTCAGTAAGGGAACTGCCTTAAGCGTGTTATAATAAGATTGTAAAACATCTTCCACACTAGTTATCCGTTTCTTATTCATA
The DNA here is from genome assembly GCA_031275515.1 of Treponema sp. Classification (GTDB taxonomy): domain Bacteria; phylum Spirochaetota; class Spirochaetia; order Treponematales; family Breznakiellaceae; genus JAIRLK01. The sequence goes on from JAISOQ010000208.1 coordinate 1,414, forward strand.
TTTATTACCTCCAGAGGCTGTTTAGCCTCCGCCAAATATAAAGCAATTTTTGTGCCAACTTTATGGCTTCTGGAGGGAATTGTTTTTATTTCTTTGTAGTATAAGGAATTATGGTTTTCAAGCATTTTTGTTGACTTTTTTTGAATTGATTTTTGTATAAATTTTTGTACAATGGCGTCATAAAAACATATAGTAAATTTTATAGGTATGGGATATAGTTAATCCATGGACTATGGGATTATCCTCCTGAAACCGGGAGATGAAGGATCTCCTGCGTATGTTTACCCTAAAGAATCCCCGTTACGGTGCTCCTTTCGTTGGAATTTCGCCGTCTGACTGTTTCGGCCAAACTCATTTGGATGTCATAAGGAAGGTGTATGATTGAATACGTAACGCCAGGCAACATTGATGATCGTACATTGACCCGGGCGGCGGCGGTTTTGTCCAGGGGCGGTTTGCTGGCTTTGCCTTCGGATACCACCTGGATAATGGCCTGTTCGTTAAAGTCCCGGGAAGGGATACGCAGACTCAGGCGGCTCTCGGGGGAGCGGGACGAACGGTATTTCACCCTGCTCTGTTCTGACATTTCCCAATTCGGGGAATTTTGTTCCCTGGATAACAGCCGGTTCCGTATCATCAAACGGCTTGCGCCGGGGCCTTACGTGTTCATCCTGAAGACCCAGGCGGGAATAGGGAAGGCTCTGGGCCTGCGCCGTCCGGAGCTGGGGGTCCGTATACCAAATCATTCAGTTCCTCTGACGGTGATCAAAACCGGCGGGACGCCTCTCTATTCCATCACGGCGAAAAAAAGCATGAGGACCGAAGGAACGGAGGAATTCCCGGAGAATGAAATGGAGGAGGGAGGGGAAGAGACCGAACTCCCCCGGATTCCGGAGGAGGACCTTTTCGAGAGCGGCTGGGAGATTGAGGGGATAGAGACTCCGGACCTTCTCATTCTGGACGGCGGCGAGGATATGACCCGCACATTTTCTACCATCCTTGATATGACCGGAGACGAAATCCGGGTGCTTCGCAGAGGAGCGGGTCCCTGGCCGGTGTAAGGATAGAGCGGCAGGGGTAAGGCGTATATGGCAAAGCAATGGGTTCGGGTCGTATTCAAGCGCAGGCTTTTTGTTATCGCCATTCTGCTTGCTCAAATAGCGTTTGTACTTGTTTTAATCGCAGGGTCCGGCATAGTTTTCGAGTACGTCAACCTGGTATTCAGTGTGTTAAGCATAATGGTATGCCTGCATATCATCAATAAAAAAGAAAAAGCCGCGTATAAATTAACCTGGGTTTTCATGATCATGATTTTTCCCATATTCGGGGGGGTCATGTATATCTTTTTCTATTCCCAGTCAAACTCCAAAAAGCTGCGCAGGGCTGTCCAGGCCGGAGACCGGCATTGGCGTCCCTTTAATCTGCTTACAGGGGATCTGCTTCCGGTGTTGAAGCAAGAAAAGGAAGACTGTCTGCCCCAGGTGCGCTATCTTCAGGAATACGCGGGTTTTCCGGTCTTCCGCCATACCCGGACCGAATATTTCGCTTCCGGGGAAATGTTCTTTGAGCGTCTGCTTTCTGAACTGGAAAAAGCGGAACACTACATCTTTATGGAGTTTTTCATTATCCGCCAGGGAAAGATGCTGAATCCCATCCTGGAGATCATGGAACGCAAGGCAAAACAGGGGATGGATGTCAGGCTCATCTACGATGATTTGGGATGCTTCATGTCTCTGCCGACGGATTTCAAACAGAGCCTGGAAGCCCGGGGGATCCAATGTATTATTTTTAATCCCTTTAAACCCATTCTGACATCTCATCAGAATAACCGGGATCACCGGAAGATCGTTTCTATTGATGGCAAAGTCGCCTTCACCGGGGGAATAAACCTGGCGGACGAGTATATCAACGCCTACGAAAAGTACGGTCACTGGAAAGACGCGGCGCTCATGGTCGAAGGGGAAGCGGCCTGGTCCATGACCCTCATCTTCCTGCATATGTGGAATCTGGGAAAAGAAATCCTGGACGAACCTCTTCGTTTCTACCCCTGGAAGGATGTTCCCTGTACTGTACCTTCAGACGGTTATGTGCAGCCCTACGCCGACAGTCCTATAGATGATGAGAACGTGGGGGAGCATGTGTATATACAGATCATCAATAACGCCAAAGAGTATGTGTATATCAACACGCCCTATCTTGTGGTAGACGATAACCTTCTTTCCGCCCTGACTCTGGCGGCAAAAAGCGGGGTTGATGTCCGCATCATCACTCCCTATCGCTGGGACAAGTGGGTGGTAGCCATCACTTCCCGGTCCTACTACCGGCAGCTGGTCATGGCGGGGGTCAAGATTTACGAATATTCAGAGGGGTTTAATCATTCCAAGACTTTTGTCTCCGACGACAAGGTTGCTACTGTTGGTACCACCAATCTGGACTTCCGCAGTCTTTACCTTCATTTTGAGTGCGGGGTTTGGATCTATAAGAGCCAAACAGTGCGGGCGGTTAAAGAGGATTTCCTCAACACCCTTCCGGCATGCCACCGCATAACCCTGGCCGACTGCGCCCGCAATGCCTTCCAGCGGCTGCTTCAGGATGTACTCCGGGTATTTGCGCCGCTGATGTAGTACGCGCCGG
>JAISOQ010000252.1 GCA_031275515.1 Treponema sp.
TTTACCCCCATCCCGCTGAAACACGGGGCGCTGGACATACTGGGCTGGCGTATCACCGAAACAGGCTGCGGCAAAGACGCGGCCCCCGAAGCCGCCCGTACCGTGGTCTACATGACCGACACAAGCGCCGTTCCCGAAACTTCGTGGCATCTGATCCGGGGAGCCGATACCCACATAATCGGCGCCATAAGAAAAAAGCCCCACGCAACCCACTTCAGCTTCGATCAGGCCCTGGAAACCGCCGTACTGGCGGGTACCCGGCGCATGTTCATCACCCACATTTCCCACAACTCAAGCCACCGGGAAATCGGGGAAATTTGCCGTAAATTCGGGGAAAAACGGAATTTGGGGGAAGTTACCCTGGGGCCGGCCTGGGACGGCCTGGAACTCAGCGCGCCCTTCCGGGAAAACGGCCCTTGACGGCGTCTTTTCCGGGCATTGTTCATTTTTCGTAACTATTCCGTTACCTGCGGGACACCCGAGGCCGTACGCGAAACATTGAGCGCGTTTTTGGCATCCATGCCGCAGCGAGATGCCCGCGCCTCAAGAAACATAATAGACTTGTTTAAGAACCCTGGGGATGCTACAATTTTCCCTGGCCATGCTGTCCCCTGCGCATCACCGCCGTCCCTTTCCGAGAAGAAATTCATAACCCAGGGACAGCCCTATCCGGCTCCGGTAATAGTGCGGCCCGTTCCGGTCCCCCACCACGGTCATACCGAGGTTTTGATCGAAACGCAGGCCAACGAAGATCTCCCCGGGACCCAGGACTAATCCCGCGTCAATTCCCAGGCTTACGCCCAGGGGCAGATCAACGTTATAGGAATACGTACCGGCCTCTTCGTCCGAATCGCCTTTTGCGCGGTTCACCGGCCACAGGGACATGATATAATAGGCCCCCACAAAGGGAGACAGGGTAAACCTGTCCACTTCCACCGGAACTTTTATGAGCAGGGGGAACATCAGGGACAGGTGCCAGAAGGTTTCGGTGGAACGGACCGCTTCCAGCCCTATTTGGGTTCTTTTCATCGCGTTAAAAGTATCGTAGATAAACACCGCCTCCGCCTGAAAGCTTAAAAAACGGATAAAACGGAATTCTATCCGTACCGCCCCTTCGCCGGTAAGCCCCTGGCTTAACCCCCCTTCATAGTTGTCGGAGATTTGAAACATGGAGTTGCTGAGAAAACCGCCCACCCGCAGTCCCAGATAGAACCCCGATTTAAACGGCTGAGCTTTCGGCGCGGCTTTTCCTCCTTCTCCTCCAGGCATGGCAAGCAGTTCCGCATTGGGCGGTAGTTTTATGATGGGCAAGTTTGATGTCGCCTGGGTGATGAGGTACAGATTCCAGTCTTCCATTTCCGCAAAATCTTGATAGTCCCTGCCCAGGCTAACCACTTCACGGCCGCTTTTGGTATCAAAAAGTACGATTGTGACAAACCGGGACGATTCGTCCTGGGAAACGGACAACTCAACGTAGTAATCAGAGTCTTCTTTAAAATCCACCACCTGGTATGCGGCGCCGGCAAACTCCCTTTCCATGGCGTCCGCGAAATATTCCTGTTCTTCCACGGTCCCGTCTTTCATCGGAGCAATGTAGACACGCACCGCCGGGACGCCGATCACCCGCAAATAGTCTTGCGCGAAAATAACCGGGTTAAAAAGCACGAGGTAAAAAAAGATAAATAAAACGCCCGTCTTTTTTGTACAAACAAACGGCGGGTGGTTTTTCCGACACCCGGCGCTCTTGCTGATCATAGATTATCCCCCGCGGTACTTGCGGCGCCGGAAGTCCCATCAAAATATACATCAAACATCACGATATTCCCTTTCAGCATAAAAAAAGGTTTTATGCGCCGTAACTTCATAAAATATCCCCCTGTCAATTGAACCTGCCGCAAAACTGAGGTTTTGGGAAAGCCTCTTTTAGCTGTTTACCGTAAACTCCCACACTATTTGGAGCGTATCGCCGGACGTTACGTTCATCACCGGCCTGAGTCGCGCGTAAACCAGGCAGCCGTCCGATGAATCGTTGTCGCCGAACAGATACACTTCGTTGATACCCTTGACGTTCAAAGCCCCAGCCGGAAAGGTCGCCTGATAAATAATCCTTATATCCTTCTCGCCGGAGTCCCATGTCCCTTTCCGCGCAGGATATCCGTTGTCCGGCTCCTGCATACTCACGACGGCGGTATTGCGCCCGGCATCGGTTTTCACGCTCCTCTCCGTCCCTCCCATCCCTACCCGGATATACCTTACGGAACTCAGAAGGAAACCGGCAATTGGAACGCCCCACTCCCATATAAAAATATGATAAAATTTCTGTTCCATAAGCCGTCTTTTAGCGGTATGAAACAAACTGCGCCGCCCCGCCGGAGGCTGTACCTTTACCCTTCCATCCTCATCCAGAACCCGAACCACTACATTGCCCTTAACCCGTAATCCGGTTTTCATCTCCTTTCCCCCATCCGGTTTTCACTATTCGCTGTTCATTTCAATTTTATCGTTTTCTTTAAGACCGCCACCCCAAGCCATATAACCGGATCATCCCGGGAATTTTTTATTCGGAAGTCTGGTTTAATATCCGCGGAGGCTCATTCTCACTTTTCCCCCGCGCTGTCAGTTAATTGAGACTGTTCCAAAAACTGAAGTTTTGGACAGCCTCAATTATTTCTCCTGTTTCTCCGCCCGTTTTGACAAAGGAGGCGCAGGAACCGGTGTGTGGAACGGAATCAGCTCCACGGTAGACCCCGCGCCAAAAACATACGGCATCCTTCGTTTTATAAAACACCGCCGCCCCGTCCCCGTTCAATATCCGCCTTATGGCGGCCCCGCCACCGTGAACAGTACCGCGCCGTTGCCGTTGGGCTTGTCCGCGTCCGTCCCCGTCCAGGCAGTAGTCTTGTCAAAGACCGTCCCCGCGTTCTGCTCCTTGTCGTTGACCCCGTTGCGGATAATCCACCCCTTCGGTTTCTCTCTCTCGTCCCAGCCGATATCCGCCAGACCGTTAAACGCGGTGTACTCCAGATTGAAGGTGACCGAACCTCCCGTCGTGACCGTGCCTATATCCAACGTTATCTCCCCCGCCTGGGTAATCGTGACGGCTTTCGTTTCCGGGTTGTTGGAGCTGCCGCCGATCCTCAGAATCCCCTTATTTTTATCCGCCGGGAATACCGCGCCGAAATCGCCGTTCTGGAGCGAGCCGGCATCCTTTTCCGCCGCCTTGAACAGATTTTCGAACCCCGATCCTTCTATGCTCCACTTTACGGTCCAGGTTTTTGCCGAATTCAGGCTTACCGCCGCGGGCTTTCCTGCTTCGCTTATCACGGGCTCTACCGTATCGCCGTTAGCCTCAAACACGGTGTCGACCTTAAGGATGTAAACCGGGATGGAAACCGTCCCATTCGTAGCCGCTGTATCCTTTAAATATCCCACCCCCAGCAGAGTAGGGGAAGCGTCTTCCACATACTTATAAGACTCGGTATAGTCCCGCTGCCAATGACCCGTCAACGCCAGAAAAGTATATTTGTCGGTATGATTTACCCCTTTTATCCTGATGGTTGACCCCGTTTCGGTCCCCCCGACCCGGACCGCCGCCCAGTTCGCCAACTTTTTATCCGCATCGAGAACAATAACCTGGGCATAGTTGAACGTCCCCGGACCATTATAACTCGGTCCGGCTATGGAACGACTTCCTGATGCCCCGGCCCCGCCTTCCAGCAGGAACGTGACGGCAAGGGACCCGTCCCCGCCGGAAAGGGCCGCCGTCTCTCCGGGAACCTTATCGGACACAACGGGATTGAAACATCCCGCCAAGAACAACGTCACCGCCACCGCCCAATTTAAATTCGCTTTCATGACAAAGTCCTCGCTAACTTTCTTACCTAGGATTCCGGCACAAACGGTAACACTATGGTTATTTCCGGTTCCTTGGGGCCGGCGGCCGTATCCGAGGCGGACCGATAGGCAACGGTCACCACCTCCTGCAAGCCGTCCTCCCCCCTGACCGGCGCCTGTGTTTCGACCATCCACTCGGGATAGGTAAAATGTAGATCTTTGGAATAAAAAAAGTAGCCCGTCTGTGGGATCAGGGTAATCACCGCATTGTAGGTCGCATCCTTGTCGAAGCTGGTGAACGCGTTTTTGGAGAGATCCTTTCCGTCCTTGTCCCGCCATTGCACTTCAGCCCGCACATCTCCCCGCTCGACTTTCCACACCGGAGCCCCACCCGTGTACGGGACAGGTACATAGTTTTGAAGGTTATAATCGATGACCACCGCGGATGCCCCGCCGGCAATTTCCCGCCAGTCTTCCCCTACGGGTAGGGCGCAACCGGCAAAAAGAAACGCGCAGCAAAGGTAAAGGGAGAAACGAATCGCCAAAGATTTAGCGGAAAATGAATAGGGAGAAAAGACACAATCGGGTAAAAAATACCGGCCGTCGTCGCACATTTCCCTGCCTCCGTAATAAATTACACTCCCCGCCCGGGAAAATATCTTAAAATTCCCCTGAAACAGCCTCGTATACAAGGGAAATCCCCCGTCCCCTCTGTTTCACACCCCCGTGGCAGGGGCCGGGCAGGAAATCAATCCGCCTCCAAAGATAATTATAATCACTTTGAATTTAAAAAACAATAAAAACGAGAAAAAAAGTTGAAAAAATATGAAAAAACTGTATTTTTTTGTTTATTAATACTACCTCATACGCCGGTCTTTTCATAATTAACCCTGAATAGACACGCCGGAGTTTTTTCGGTTATAGTGGATCGCGCAGCCCCGATAATCGACAAATACAACAGGCTGCCAGGAGTTTGTGTTTGATCACCGTTACCGATGTAAGCCTTGCCTACGGCGAGCGTACCCTTTTTAAAGATGTTAATGTAAAGTTCACCCCCGGAAACTGCTACGGCATTATCGGCGCAAATGGCGCGGGAAAGTCCACCTTTCTCAAAATTCTTGC
>JAISOQ010000254.1 GCA_031275515.1 Treponema sp.
CCCCCCCCCCCCCCCCCCCCCCCCCCCCCCCCCCCCCCCCCCCCCCCCCCCCCCCCCCCCCCCCCCCCCACGACATTTTTACTTTATTAGAAAATTTATTCATTAGAAACCTCCTTGTCCGCTCAGGACGAACTATTGCTATATCATATCATTCAATATCCAATATTTCAAGCGGATACCGCAGCAATGCAGGAATTTAAAACCTCTTTTTTCAATATATAATAGAAATGTCCAATGTCCCGTATACGGGCTATTGGCAAGAGCAGGGATTCATTTTAAAATTAAGATCACCTATGAAAGACACAGAAACTTTGGCGTACATTAACCTGTACGGTCTTTTGGGCGCGCTCAAGGACCTCTGCGCCCTTGCCCCGGAAGCCCGCCGCCTGGCGGACAACCCGGCTCTTCCGGGGGGAAAACCCCTTACCGTCGGCTTCGCGGTAAAAAACGGCCCGGCCATGACCCTGCGGTTTGATCGCGGGACCTGCGAGCCGGTAATCGGAGAAGGACCCTGTGACATCAGGCTGCCTTTTTCATCCTGCGAAAAGTTTAACGGCCTCATAGACGGGACGGTGACGCCCATTCCCCATAAGGGCTTTACCAGGCTGAAGTTTCTTACCAAAAATTTCATGGATCTTACTAAAATACTCGAAAAGTACCTGAAGGCCTCTCCTGAAGACCTGGCGGACCCGGCTTTCTTCAAGGCGAGTACCACCGTCATGTTCTTCCTCATCGCCCAGGCGGTGGTCCAGATTGGAAACCACGACAAGATAGGCCGGTTCACGGCTTCCAACCTGGTAGACGGGGTTGCGGCGCTTTCCATCGCGAACTATGATGGGGACGCGCCCCTGCGGGTAGGGATAGCGGTAAAGGATCATCGCCTGTCCCTGACCAGGGAACTGCCCGCTCACTATCACGCGCTTATGGAGTTCAGCAGATTGAAGCTGGCCCGGGAGCTTTTCGACGGCAAGGTGAGCGCTCTGGGCTGTGTGGGGCAGGGCCTCATCATCATGGAAGGTAACCTGGGGATGCTGGATAATATCAACCGTATTCTGGACCGGGCGGCGGTCTATTTAACCTGAGGAGGGAGCTGTATGGGATTTCCAATTAATACGTATGAGAAGAGCGCAAAGGAGTATCAGCGGGCCCTCAAAGTCATCCCCTCAGGTGTCTATGGCCATCAGGGGCCGGCGGAAGGGTGTTTTGTGCCGGTTACGGCCTTCCCCTTTTTTTCCGGGCGGGCCAAAGGCTCCTATTTTTGGGATGTGGACGGGAACCGGTTCATCGATTATATGTGCGCCTACGGTCCCAATGTATTGGGCTACAACGACGACGAGGTAGACGAGGCGGCGGCGAAACAGCGGAGCCTGGGGGACTGCATTACCGCTCCTTCCGTCAGGATGGTAGATTTCGCGGAACTCCTGGTGGAAACCGTTGCCAGCGCCGACTGGGCCTTCTTCGCCAAAAACGGGGGGGATACCACCACCCTGGCGGCGCTTACGGCCAGAGCCTATACCCGCCGCAAGAAGATCGTCTTCTTCAAAGGGTATTACCACGGAGTAGCCCCCTGGACCCAGAAAGTCGATTATCCGGGCATTCTGGAAGAGGACGTGATCAACAACATCTATGTACCCTGGAACGATTACGAAAGGCTCGCCGAAGTCTTTGAGGAAAACAAGGGAGAAATAGCCGCCGTGATCTCCCAGCCCTATCTTCACGGGAACTTCGCCGACAACATATTCCCCGCCGAAGGGTTTTGGCGGAAGGCGCGCAGGCTCTGTACCGATACCGGGACTGTGCTCATCATCGACGACGTGCGGGCGGGTTTCAGGCTGGACCTGGCCGGAAGCGATCACTTCTTTGGCTTCGAGGCGGACCTTATCTGTTTCTGCAAGGCCCTGGCCAACGGCTACAATGTAAGCGCCCTTTGCGGCAAGGAATTCCTCAGAAACACCGTGAGCGGCCTCACCTACACCGGAAGCTACTGGCTTTCCGCCGTTCCCTTTGCGGCGGGGATCGCCTGCATACAAAAGATGAAACGTCTGGACCTGCCCCGGCTGCTTCACGAAAAGGGAACCCGCCTTAAAGAGGGGCTTATCGGGGCGGCAAAAAAACACGGCTATGATCTTAGGGTAACCGGCGCGCCCGCCTTATTCTACCTCCGCATAGCTGACGATGATTCTCTCATGCTTCATCAGCGCTGGATTGCGGAAATGGTGAAGCGGGGCGTTTACCTTACCAATCATCATAATCATTTTCTCAACGCCTCCCTGACGGATGAGGATATATCGCTGACCCTTGAGGTTGCGGAGGAGGCTTTTTCGGTTTTATGAGGTAAATTTATAGCAGCTTTCTTAAAACTGAAGTTTTGGGAAAGCCTCTATAGCCAAATCCCGAAAAAGTTACTATATTTATTAATATTATAAGAAAGATAGGGATTACCGCGGAGTAAATGATGCCGGTACGAAAGATATATATGGATTACAATGCGACCACGCCCCTTAAAGACGAGGTAAGGGCCGCGATGATTAAAGACTTTGATGTCTACGGAAACGCCTCCAGTATGCATACTGCGGGGCGTTTAGCCCATGCCCGTGTGGAAGAAGCCCGCCAGGCGCTTGGGGCGCTTATAGGCGGACCCCCGCAGGGGATCATCTTTACCTCCGGGGGTTCGGAGTCGAACAATACGGTCTTCCAGACCATGCGCCGCCTGGCGAGCGGTCCTGACGGAAGCCCGCTCCCGGGAGGTAAAACTGAATTTATCACCACCGCCGTTGAGCATCCCTGTGTGCTTAATTCGGCGAAATACCTTGCTTCCCTGGGTTTTAAGGTAACCTTTCTGCCGGTGGACGAATACGGCAAGGTCAAGATGGACGCCTTTAAAGCCGCGTTAAGCGAAAAAACCCTCTTTGTGTCCGTGATGATGGCTAACAACGAGATAGGCACTATTCAGGACATTGGAGAAATCGCCGCCCTGGCCCATGAAAAAGGGGCGTGGCTTCATACCGACGCGGTTCAGGCGGTGGGGAAGATCCCGGTGAACGTGGAAGACCTGGGGGTAGACTACCTTACCATGTCGGCCCACAAGATTTACGGTCCTAAGGGCATTGGCGCCCTTTACGTGAGGCAGGGCGCGCCCCTCTTCCCCCTGATCCACGGCGGCCACCAGGAAGACGGCTTCCGGGCAGGGACCTACAACAACATCGGCATCCTGGGTCTGGGTACAGCCGCAGTTTTGGCCAAGGCCGGACTTGATTCCTATGGCATTGAGATGCGGCGGCTCAGGAGCCGGCTTAGGGACGGGTTTATGGAAAATATCCCCAACATCAAGGTTAACGGCCATGAAAGGGATGTCCTGCCCAATACCCTGAACGTTTCGTTTCCCGGCGCTGAGGGGGAGTCCATACTCCTGACCCTGGACCTTGCGGGGGTTGAGGTTTCTACCGGTTCCGCCTGCGCCTCGGGCAGTCTTGAACCTTCCCATGTGCTTTTGGCCATAGGGGTCGGCCCCGAACTTGCCCACGGTTCTATCCGTTTCAGCCTTGGCTGGGGGGTCACGGAGGAGGATATAGACTACGTGATTGAGACCCTTCCGCCCATCATCGCACGGTTTAGAGCCATGTCCACGGTTTCATCGGAAATCCCGGTGAAGGCCTCTTAAGGAGCTTCTATGTCAGACTGGTTATATTCGGATACGGTTAAGGAGCATTTTACCCATCCCCGGAACGTCTTAATGGAGGACGAATCCACATTCAACGCCGACGCACGAGGGCAGACGGGGAACATCAAGTGCGGGGATCAGATGCTCATGCTCCTCAAGATCGCCGATGATGTTATCACCGATGTCCGGTGGAAAACCTACGGCTGCGCCAGCGCCATTGCCTCCACCAGCATGTTGTCGGAGATCATCAAAGGCATGAACATCAAAGACGCCTATACCATACGGCCCCAGGACCTGGTGGAAAAGCTCGGCGGCCTTCCGGAATACAAGATACACTGCTCGGTGTTAGGGGACAAAGCCCTTCGCACCGCCATTGACGATTACCTTGAAAAGACTGGCCGCTCCGGTCTTTTCAAGGAGCCTTCGGTAGAAATCTGCCGCTGCCTCTCCATTACCGACAAGGACATAGAGGAAGCGTTTCATCATGGCGTCCGCACCTGGGAAGCCCTTCAAGAGGCCACCAAAATAGGAACCGTCTGCGGCGGATGTAAGGAAAAAGCCCTGGAACTGCTCCACCAATTCGCCCACATTTACGGGAACTAAGGCCCGTCAGATCCGTGTCGAAGGGAACCGTGACGGTGATATTTGTGCCGCTGACGATTCCCGTTTGCCTGGGGAGAAGCGAAGCTAACGCCGGCGATCGCCGCGGCGTCTGAGGACGGCGGGGCCGGGCCGGCCGTGACGATATAGCCGGCGGCAGAACCGTACCGGTGATATTCGCGCTGTCGATGATTCCTGCCGCTTGGGGAAACAATTTTATTTCGTTTTTTTGTACAAAAATCATTGACAGACCGGTTTAAGCCTTTTATACTCATTATTAAGAATAATTCTTAATAATGGTTAGCTCGGATCTCCGGTCCGGCGAAAAAGTTTCAATAGGTTGTAAGAGACATTGGCAGAAAATTTGAACAGGCGTAATACCCGCCAAAGGAGATTGGTTTTGGAGGCGATTCACTGGGGGAACCACCCGTCCGCCCGGGATATTTTTGATACAATCGCAGAAACGGAACGGATCAGCCTGGGGACGGTGTACCGTAATCTTACTATTTTGGAACAAGAAGGGGAAATCCTTCAGGTTACAAGCGATCCCGCCCTGGTCCGGTATGACCGGCGGCTGGCCCCCCATCATCATCTGCACTGTAAGGTCTGCGGCGGGGTGTATGATATGCCGCTTCCCTATGACGCCGGCTTTGATCTGGAAGCCTCCGAAAAAAGCGGATACCAAATCGAAGGCCATTCCATTACCTTTAGGGGAATTTGCAGGGAATGTATGGAAAAATCTCATAAAAACCGGCTCTAAGGGGCCATCCTTTCGGATTATTTTTACGGGAGGATAATAAATGTGAAAACGAGGTTGTCTTTGACAGCTTTTTTTTAGGATGATTATTAATAATCGTTCTTATTACTGATAAGAGGAGTTTAACTATGGAAAGAAAACTTACCGCCGCCAACGGGCAGCCCGTCGATAACGACCAGGCGTCCCAGTCCACCGGCCCGCAGGGGTATACCCTTCTGCAGGATGTCCATCTCATTGAAAAGCTGGCTCACTTTGACCGGGAACGGATTCCCGAACGGGTGGTTCATGCCAAAGGGGCCGGGGCCCACGGCGTCTTTGAGGTAAGCCGCGCCGTGCCGGAATACACCTGCGCGGAATTTCTTTCCCAAACGGGAAAGAAAACCGATGTCTTTGTCCGCTTCTCCACTGTTGGAGGCGAACGGGGTTCCGCCGACTCGGAACGGGATCCCCGGGGTTTTGCGGTCAAGTTTTATACCGGGGAAGGCAACTATGATCTTGTGGGTAATAATACGCCCATATTTTTTATCCGTGACGCGATCAAATTCCCCGATTTCATTCATACCCAAAAACGCAACCCCCGGACAAACCTCAAAGACCCCAACGCCATGTGGGATTTCTGGTCTCTGACCCCCGAATCCCTGCATCAGGTGGCCATCCTTTTCTCCGACCGGGGGACCCCCGCCTCATACCGGAACATGCACGGTTTCGGCAGCCATACCTATATGTGGTACAATGAAAAAAAAGAATATGTGTGGGTCAAATACCACTGGGTATGCGATCAGCCGATCAAAAACCTTACCGGCCCGGAGGCGGATGCCCTGCGCGGCACGGATCCGGATCACGCGACGCGGGATCTCTGCGAAGCCATTGCCCGGGGGGAATTCCCCAGTTGGACACTCAAGGTTCAGATTATGACGCCGGAACAGGCGGAACGCTTCAAGTTCAATCCTTTTGATGTAACTAAAGTGTGGTACCACAAGGATTTCCCCCTTATTCCCATCGGAAAGATGACCTTAAACAAAAACCCGGAAAATTATTTTGCGGAGGTGGAACAGGCGGCCTTTGCCCCCAGTAATACTGTTCCCGGTATCGCGCCGTCGCCGGACAAGCTGCTCCAGGGCAGGCTTTTTGCCTATACCGATACCCAGCGCCACCGCCTGGGAACCAATTTTACTCAAATCCCCATCAATGCCGCAAAATCCCCTATGGCCCACTACCAGCGGGACGGCGCCATGACGGTCAACGGAAACGGCGGCGGCGCTCCTGTTTACTACCCCAATACCGCCGGCGGACCGGCTCCCGCCTGTGACCGGGCAGCTCCGCCTAAAATAAACCTTCAGGGCGTCCTGGGCAGGCATGAACAGGAAGTTTCAGACCTTGATTTTGAACAGCCCGGCCTGCTCTACGGCAAGGTCCTGGACGATACCGCCCGTTCCCATCTCTGCAACAATATCTGCGCGAGCCTTGGCGGGGCCCGGCAGCATTTGCAGTACCGGCAGACCGCCCTCTTTGCCCTGGCGGACAAAGCCTGGGCCAAGGAAATCGCCGCCAGGCTGAAACTTGATTTTGACCGGGTTCTGGAACTTTCCCGGATGTCCCTGGCGGAACGTATTGCCGCTGCCGGGGAATAAGGAGCCGTTATGTATCTTCACGGATTATTTGCCGGAGCAGCGGCTCTGTTAATCATCGGGCTTTTTCATCCTGTGGTGATAAAAGGGGAATACCATTTCGGCAGGCGAATTTGGCCTTTTTTCCTGATAACGGGAATGGGCTTAATCGCTGCGGCCTGCATCATTTCCCGGATATATCTTTCCGTTTTTTTGGGGATTACCGGTTTTACCTGCATCTGGACCATCAAGGAGCTTTTTGATCAGGAAAAACGGGTAGAACGGGGCTGGTTTCCCCGGAACCCCTCCCGGCAGGACGCCCGGCAGACGGCCCGGCTTCCTGCCCGGAAAGCGGCCTGAAACAGGCGGTCTTCCATCCGCCGGTCCCTGGTTTGCCGGGGGCCGGCAAAAGGAGCGCCTGAAAGAAGCGGGCGGCCTTCCGGAATGCAAGAGGCGCCGCTCGGCGTCAGGGGCCCAATCTCTGGGATGCTGTTCTTCCCGATGGCCGCCGCCGCATAGTCCCGTTTCCCCGGGCCGATCCGCATACCGCCGGTTCTCTTCCATTTTTTTTGCTTTTTAAATATAATAAGAACCAGGAGTAATTGCAGACTCTTTGAGTCCGGCGGGTGCGGACGCGCCGTCAAATGGACGAAACCGGCTGGCGCTGTTGCCGGTAAATTTGATGCACCCCGATTATGCCGGGCAGGAGGATAATCATGCTGCAGGACGAGAGTATTTTGGCTCTGAATGACATTGAAAAGGGGATAGCCGAAGGGCTTATTCGGGAATTAAGCGCCGGGGACATCCCCGTTAAAGGCCGGGATGCTAAAGTCGCGGTGACTTACGAATATTATTCCACCAAAAACGAAAAAATCGTCCGCGGTATCATGTTAGGCTGTCCGTATAAGCTGCGATACAGGGACAGTAATCGTATCTTTTTCTCTGCGTGGAACTGCAAAGATGTTTGCAGTGTTTTCTACGATGTGATGGCGATTATCCACATGCTGGACAAAAAAAATATTTATGACCCTGATGTTTCCTGGCCTGTTGACGTGGATTTACACACAGAACGGTATGTTTTCTTCGCCGTAAATGTGGCCGCTTCGTTTGTATCTATTGTGGATCAGATAAGTCAGGAGGGTGATAAGGCTTCCTATAACAGCCAGTACATCCTTTCTGTCTTTGATGAATCGGATGAGTGTATATATGATGCATTGATACAACGGTTCAAAACAGAAGGTTTTTCTAAAATACAAATATTACAAATATGGATTAGAGGGGAAATTCTCTACTACGCCATAGCGGATGGAGCGGTCCTGCGGCCTGAACATCAAAGGAGTTTGACCTCTAAAGAAGAAAGGGACCTTATCAGAAAAATATACAAGTCCGTGAACGATAAATTCCATCTTGTGGAATTTACCCCC
>JAISOQ010000321.1 GCA_031275515.1 Treponema sp.
GCCGGATTCTTTTAAAACTCGTAATTCGTTATAATATAAGGAATTACAAAAACCTGGCCGATGGGTTTCCCGAGCGGAATAGTTTGATTTAATCAAAAAGGGCGAATTTTGAGACTACGAGAATGTAGCTTTGTTCTGAATTCTTACGAAAATGTAGGCTGATGACAAACCGGCATCCGGGGAACCGGTATTTTTATACCCCAAACACCGCTCGATCTCTTCCTGCGCTATCCGGCTCATTACCCTCCGATATACGTCTCTCCTTTTATATGCGCCGACCCTGCAAATTCGGCCCCTTGCCCTTTTTTTCCCTTTATGCTATGCTTTTGGTACTAAGATTTTCAGGGGCGGGTATGAAGCAGCATGTTGTATCGGCCCTGGTGGAAAACCGGGCGGGAACCCTCAGCAGGGTGTCCGGGCTTTTCAGCCGCCGGGGTTTTAACATCGACAGCTTGACCGTCGGGGAGACGGAGGATTCTTCAATCTCCCGGATGACCATTGCGGTAACCGGAGCGGATTCGGTGCTTGAGCAGATTGTTAAACAGTTAAGTAAACTCGTTGATGTGATCGCAGTGCGGGAACTGGATTCCTCATCCTGTGTCCGCCGGGAGATCCTCCTGGTAAAGGTGGACGCCGATGAAACGACCAGGCCCGCGGTTCTCGAAGTTGCCAGTATTTTCCGTTCCCGTGTCATTGACGTATCCCCCACTACCATTACCATCGAGGCTACCGGCGATATTGAAAAGCTGAACGGCCTTCTCCTTCTCCTGCGTCCTTACGGCATTCTCGAACTTGCCCGTACCGGCCTTGTAGCCCTGGAGCGGGGCGCCGGGGTACTTTCCGTACCTTCTGTACTAAGCATTATTACCTAACCGGCAATTGCGCGGACGGTTTCGGGCCTGGCTCCCGGATACCTGCCGTAAGACAATTACCGGATTCTCACAAAAACCATACCTGAGGGTATGAGGGAGGCATTATGGCTATTATGTTTTACGAAAAAGATTGCGACCTGGGGGCGCTGAAAGGCAAGACCATCGCCGTGATCGGTTACGGTTCCCAGGGCCACGCCCACGCGCTGAACGCGAAGGAATCGGGGCTCAAGGTGATTGTGGGCCTTTACGAGGGCTCGCCGTCCTGGAAGAAAGCCGGGGAAGCGGGGCTGGAGGTGAAAACCGCCGGGGAAGCGGCGGCGGCGGCGGATTTTATCATGATCCTCGTCAATGACGAAAAGCAGGCCGCCCTTTACCGGGAGTCGATTCTGCCGGGTCTCAAGCCGGGAAAGACCGGTCCAAAGACCCTGGCCTTTGCCCACGGTTTCAATATCCACTTTGGCCAGATCAGGCCCCCGGCGGACATCAATGTGGTGATGATAGCTCCCAAGGGTCCGGGCCATACGGTGCGGGAACAGTACAAGGCCGGCGCCGGCGTGCCATGCCTTATTGCGGTGCATCAGGACGCGGGAGACGCCAAACGCCAGGCCCTGGCGTATGCGGCGGCCATAGGCGGAGCGCGGGCGGGAGTGCTGGAGACAACTTTTAAAGAAGAGACCGAGACGGACCTCTTTGGGGAGCAGGCGGTACTCTGCGGCGGGGTGTCGGCCCTGATGAAGGCGGGCTACGAGGTCCTGGTGGAAGCGGGTTACCAGCCGGAAAGCGCCTACTTCGAGGTCATGCACGAGATGAAGCTCATCATAGACCTGGTGAACCGGGGCGGGCTGTCTTTTATGCGGTACTCCATCTCCGACACCGCCGAATACGGCGATTATGTCACAGGCCCCAAGATCATCACCGAAGACACCAAGAACACCATGCGGCAGGTGCTCAAGGACATTCAGACCGGTAAATTCGCCAAGGACTGGATCAGCGAAAACCAGGTGAACCGTCCGTTCTTCAACAGAATGAGGGCCATTGAGGCCCGGCATCCCATCGAGCAGGTGGGGAAAGAGCTTCGTTCTATGATGCCCTGGATAAAAAAGAACGAAGAAAAATAGTAACTATTCAGCCGTCTGTGGGGGATAGCGAAAACCGGCGGAATGAAGGGGCTTTTAGCCCCGCAATGAGCCGATTGGGAGCGAAAGGGGGTAACCCCCTTTGTTAAAGCATTGGAGAACAAGAAAAGTTCTGAAATCACACTCGACTGAATATGAAAATCCTTTTGAGAGGAGGTCGTTATGGCCCGTAATGTTTACATTTTTGATACTACCCTCCGGGACGGAGAACAGGCCCCGGGGTGCAGCATGAATTTACAGGAAAAACTTGAAGTGGCCCGCCGGCTTGAAAAGCTGAGGGTAGACGTCATAGAGGCGGGGTTTCCCGCATCGAGTCCCGGAGACCTGGAATCCGTAAAGGCTATTGCAGGGATAGTCAAAGACAGCGCCGTAGCCGGCCTGTGCCGGTCTCTGGAAAAGGATATAGACGCCGCACGGGAAGCCCTTGCCCCCGCAGCCCAGCCCAGGGTACACATATTCCTGGCGACCTCCCCTATTCACATGGAGTACAAGCTGAAGATGACGCCGGACCAGGTTTTGGAAAGGGCGGTCTCTTCGGTGAAGTACGCCAGGAAGTTCTGTTCCGATATTGAATTTTCCGCGGAAGACGCCTTCCGTAGCGATCCCGGTTTCGTCTGCCGGGTCTTCGGCGCGGTTATAGACGCCGGGGCCTCGACGGTCAACTTCCCGGACACCGTAGGCTACGCCATGCCGGAGGAATTCGGGAGCCGCATCCGCTATATCAGGGAACATACGCCGGGAATGGACAAGGCCCGCCTTTCGGTACACTGCCACAACGATCTGGGACTGGCAGTGGCCAACAGCCTGGCGGCGATTCGGAACGGGGCGGATCAGGCGGAATGTACGATTAACGGCCTGGGGGAGCGGGCGGGAAACGCCTCCCTTGAGGAGATCGTCATGTCTCTCCGGGTCAGGAAAGACTTGTTCGATGCGGATACCCGGATCGATACCGCTCAGATCTATGCCATAAGCCGCCTGGTGAGCCAGGTAACGGGAGTCAAGGTACAGCCCAACAAGGCCATCGTAGGAGAAAACGCCTTTGCCCATGAAGCGGGGATACACCAGCACGGAGTCCTGGCAAACCGGGCCACCTACGAGATCATGACCCCCGAATCCATAGGCATTCCAAAGAACCGCATGGTCCTGGGCAAACATTCGGGCCGCCATGCTTTTGAGGATCGCCTCAAAGAGTTGGGCTTGCAGGCGGAAGGGCAGGCTCTGGAACAGATCTTCGCCCAGTTCAAAGATCTGGCGGACAAGAAGAAAGTGGTCAGCGACCGGGACATCGAAGCTCTGGTGATGGGAGCCGCCGCAGTGGTCCCGGAAACCTGGAAGCTGGATCACTGGGCGGTGAACACCGGTTCCGCCCTGGGGGCCAGCGGGACTATACGTCTCCAGCACAAAGACGGGCAGACCAAAAAACTGGTTACCCTGGGGGACGGTCCCGTCCACGCCATTTTCCAGGCCATCAACCACATCATCGGGAAAGATCCCGAACTGGAACTTTACGAGATCGGGGCTATTACCGGCGACGCTTCCGCTCAGGGCGAAACCATGGTGAAGATAGGCTGGGAAGGCCGGCACTGGAACGGGCGGGGGATCTCCACGGACATCATAGAATCTTCTATAAAAGCGTACCTCGCGGCGATCAATGCCCTGGAATGGGAACTTTCCGCCCCAGGGACCGTCAGGCAGAAAACAGCGGAAGGCGGGGTGTAGCCTGATATGAATGTGGATGAATATGGCGCCGGAACGGCGTCTATCGAAATACTCGATACCACCCTCAGGGACGGCGCCCAGGGGGAGGGGATAAGTTTTTCCGTCCAGGATAAACTTGCGGTGGTCCAGGCTCTGGATGAATTGGGCGTCGCCTGGATCGAAGCGGGAAACCCCGGGAGCAATCCCAAAGACATGGAGTTCTTCCGCCTTGCCGGGAGCCTCAGCCTGGAAAACGCCTCCCTCTGCGCCTTCGGGTCCACCCGTAAGAAGGACGCCCTCCCGGCGGAAGATCCCCATCTGCAAAGCCTCCTGGCCGCCGAAACCGGGGGAGTGGTGATCTTCGGGAAAAGCTGGGACCTCCATGTAACCGAGGTCCTCCGGGTGAGCCTTGAAGAAAACCTGGACATGATCGCCGAGACCGTCTCCTTCCTCGCGGAACGGGGACGCAAGGTTATCTACGACGCCGAACACTTCTTTGACGGCTTCAGGGCCAACCGGGACTACGCCCTTGCCACGGTAAAGGCGGCCCTGGAAGCGGGGGCTTCCCGCCTGGTCCTCTGCGACACCAACGGCGGCAGCTTCCCCGACGCCATAGCCGCCGCCGTCCGGGAGCTTACCGGGACGATCCTGACGGGGGGGAAGTCTCCCCCCCGCGGCGCATACGATTGCGCCGCACCCCCCTCTACGGGGGCTGCCGCCCCCGTAACGCCCCCTATCCTTATCGGCATACACGCCCACAATGATGCGGGCATGGCCGCCGCCAACACGGTAACCGCGGTACAGGCCGGGTGCCGCCACGTACAGGGGACCCTGGTGGGTTTTGGGGAACGGTGCGGCAACACCGCCCTGGCCGCAGTGATCCCCAGTATCAGCCTCAAACTGGGATTCCCTTGCCTGCCCGAAGGCCGGCTGGAACGCCTGTCCGAACTGACCCGGAAAGTGGCGGAGATCGCCAACGTATCTGTTCCCGATGATATGCCCTATGTGGGGGGCCACGCTTTTTCCCACAAGGCGGGTATGCACGCCGACGCCATCCTCAAAGTGAGACATTCCTTTGAGCATATCGATCCCGCCAAGGTGGGGAACGACCGGCGTTTCCTGATGAGCGAGGTGGGGGGCCGTTCAGCCATTGCAGAGCGGGCCAGAAAGATAGATCCGGGTATTACCAGGGATCATCCGGTAACCGCAGCCCTGGCCAAACGGCTTAAAGCCCTGGAAGCGGAAGGCTGGCAGTTTGAAGGCGCCGACGCCAGTTTTGAGCTTATGGTCCGCCGGGAGCTTGGCCGTTACCGGTCCCTGTTCAGGATCGAGGCCTACCGGGTGGTGAGCGAACATCCCACCAGCGAAGTCCTGGCATGTTCCCACGCCTGGGTCAAGGTCTGGGTGGACGGTAAGGCCGAAATCGCCGCCGCCGAAGGAGACGGCCCGGTAAACGCCCTGGACGGCGCTCTCCGCCGGGCCCTCAAATACTTCTACCCGGAGCTGGAGCAGATGCGGCTTTCGGACTTCAAGGTCCGGGTCATAGACGGGAACGCCGCCACCGCAGCCAAGGTCCGGGTCCTCATCGAGTCTACCGACGGCCAGAACACCTGGAACACCGTAGGGGTCTCCGAGGATATTATCGACGCAAGCCGGGCCGCCCTGGTGGATTCCCTGGAATACAAGCTGATAGGCGACATTGAACGCAGGTTTAAGGCGTACCTGTAGAGGCTGCCCCAAAATTGAAGTTTTGGGACAGCCTCCAGGCAGGCGCGCCGCGGATACGGAGGCCGGATATGATAAGGATAAGAATTCTTCCGGTAAAATTGTTGGTTAAACAGAGGAGGCAGACACATGAACTATTCAATAGCCCTGGTTCCCGGCGACGGGATTGGGCCGGAGGTAACGGCCCCGGCGACGGCGGTCCTGGACGCAATAGGGGACAAATACGGCCACATCTTCAACTATGTGGAGCTTGAGGCCGGGGGCAGGGCCATAGACAGCGCCGGGGAACCCCTGCCCAAAGAGACCCTGGAAACGGCGAAGCAGTGCGACGCCCTGCTCCTGGGCGCGGTAGGGGGACCCCAATGGGAAACCCTGCCGGGCCATCTCCGGCCCGAACGGGCCCTTCTGGGTTTGCGCGCCGGCCTTGGGGTCTTTGCCAATCTGAGGCCCGCCGCGCTGCTGCCCCAGCTTAGAGCCGCCTGCCCCCTCAAGGACGAGGTGCTCACCGCCTCCAACGCTGAAGGCAAACCGGGCTTCGACCTCCTCATCGTGAGGGAACTCACCGGGGGCATCTATTTTGGTGAACAGGGGAGAAGCGCCGACGGATCCTCCGCCTACGACACCGAAACTTACTCCAGGGCCGAAATTGAGCGGGTCCTTCGTACAGGCTACGCCGCCGCCGGGAGCCGCCGGAAGAAACTCTGTGTGGTGGACAAGGCCAATGTCCTTGAGTCCTCCCGGCTCTGGCGGGAGACGGCCCAGGCCCTTTCCAGGGAGTATGCGGATATAGAGACCAGCTATCTCTATGTAGACAACGCGGCCATGCAGCTTATCCGCGCCCCCGGCCAGTTCGACGTGATCGTTACCAGCAACCTCTTTGGGGACATCCTCTCCGATGAGGCGTCGGTACTCACCGGGTCTATCGGTATGCTGGCCTCCGCCAGTCTTGGGGGTCCCGCAAAAAGCGGCGGTTCCGCAAAAGACGGCGCTACCGTAAAAGACGGTAGCGCCGTCTTAGGCGTCATGGGCATGTACGAACCCATTCACGGTTCCGCCCCGGACATAGCCGGCAAGGACATCGCCAACCCTTTGGCGGCGATCCTTTCCGCCGCCATGATGCTCCGCTATTCCTTCGGCCTGGAAAGGGAAGCCGCGGCCATTGAAACCGGGGTAAACGCTGTCCTTGACGCCGGCCTGCGGACCAGGGACATAGCCGGACGGAGCGGCGGCGGGACGGAAAAGATCGTGGGTACCAGGGAAATGGGAGAAGCGGTGATTAACGCGCTGGAGAGCCAATAACCCGCATTCAGCGGCGTACCAGGGGCGTTTCGTCCCCGGCTGGGGTGTAATACGGCGTACTGCGCCGGAAGGAGAAGGATATGAGAAGCGATTCCGTAAAAAAGGGCATAGCCCGGGCCCCTCACCGGTCCCTGTTTAAGGCTATGGGGTTTATTGACGAGGAATTTGACCGGCCTCTCATCGGTATTGCCGTGGCGAAAAGCGAGATAGTGCCGGGGCATTTGCACCTGGATACCATTGCCCGCGCCGCGGCGGAAGGAGTCAGGCTGGCCGGAGGCGTGCCGGTACAGTTCCCGGTCATCGGGGTATGCGACGGGATCGCTATGGGTCATGAAGGGATGCGCTATTCCCTGGTAACCAGGGAACTCATCGCCGATTCCATCGAGTGTATGGTCATGGCCCACGGGTTTGACGCGGTAATCTACATCCCCAACTGCGACAAGATCGTGCCGGGGATGCTCATGGCCGCGGCCCGGCTCAACCTGCCCGCGGTCTTCGTGTCCGGGGGGCCCATGCTTGCCGGCTACAGGAACGGGAAACCCCTGACTTTGACCACCATGTTTGAGGCTGTAGGGGCCGTGGGAGCGGGGAAGATGGACGAGGCGGAACTTTACGCCCTTGAGGAAGCGGCCTGTCCCGGCTGCGGTTCCTGTTCGGGGATGTTTACCGCCAACTCCATGAACTGCGTTACCGAAGCCCTGGGCCTAGCCCTGCCGGGGAACGGCACTGTCCCGGCGGTAATGGCGGAGCGTCTCAGGCTTGCCAAACGGACCGGGGTTCTGGTCCTGGAGGTCCTCAAAAAAGACCTGCGCCCGCAGGACATCCTGTCCGGCAGGGCCTTTATGAATGCCCTGGCCTTGGACATGGCCCTGGGCTGTTCCACCAATACCGCCCTCCATCTTCCGGCAGTGGCCCACGAAGCGGCTTTTGTCCCCGGGGGAATTTCCTTTATCGATCTCCTCAACAAGGTGAGCGCCGTTACCCCGAATCTTTGCAGACTGGCCCCGGCGGGGAAGGACGCCATTGAGGACCTCCACGCCGCCGGGGGCGTCCCCGCGGTGCTGCGGGAACTGGCGAAGAAAAACCTGGTTGACGGATCGGCCCCAACCGTCTACGGGGTATTGGAGGACGCTTTCAGGAATGTGGAAAATCTGAATCCGGAAATCATCAGGCCCATAGAGAATCCCTATTCAGCCACAGGAGGGCTCGCGGCGCTTCGGGGCAACCTGGCCCCGGAAGGCTGCGTGGTCAAGCGGAGCGCGGTGGCGGCCAATATGCTCAAACATTCCGGCCCCGCCAGGGTCTTCGATTCCGAGGAGGCCGCTTTTGACGCCATTATGGGGGGGAAGATACAAAGCGGCGATGTCATCGTCATCCGCTACGAAGGGCCCCGGGGGGGTCCCGGGATGAAGGAGATGCTCGGTCCTACCGCAGCCCTGGCAGGGATGGGCCTGGACGATCAAGTGGCCCTTATCACCGACGGACGCTTTTCCGGGGCCACTAAGGGAGCCGCCATAGGCCACATTTCCCCGGAAGCCGCCGACGGCGGGGTCATAGGCCTCCTTCAAGAGGGGGATATTATCGACATCGACATCGACAACCGGACCATTAACGTTAAACTTAGAGATGAAGAAATCGCCGCCCGCCGTTCCCTCTGGAAGCCCCTGCCGCCCAAAGTGCGGTCGGGCTACCTTGCCCGGTACGCCCGGCAGGTCGGGTCCGCCGCCGGGGGAGCTATTTTCAAGGAGTAAGTATGCAGTATTCAGGCGCCCGTATCTTAATCGAAGCCCTCATAGAGCAGGGGGTGGACACCGTGTTTGGCTATCCCGGAGGCTCGGTCTTGTTCATATACGACGAACTATTCAAACACCGGGACCGCATCCGGCATATCCTGGTGAGCCATGAGCAGCACGCGGCCCATGCGGCGGACGGTTACGCCCGTTCCACCGGCAAGACAGGGGTGTGCATTGCCACTTCAGGTCCTGGGGCGACAAACCTGGTTACCGGAATCGCCACAGCCGCGATGGATTCGGTTCCCCTGGTGGCTATCACCGGGAACGTGACGGTCCCCCTTCTGGGGAAGGACAGTTTTCAGGAGGTGGACATCACGGGGATCACCATGCCGGTAGTTAAGCACAACTGGATCGTGAAGGACGTGAATGAACTGGCCGAGATAGTCCGGGAAGCCTTCATCGTGGCCCGGGCCGGGCGGCCCGGGCCGGTACTCATCGATCTTCCCAAAGACATTACCGCCCAGATGGGGGAATGGATCCCCGGCATGGAGCAGGCGGCCCCCGTGAGCCGGCAAGCAGCGGCGCAGCACACAGCGGAGGGGGAACGGCTGGTCCTGAGCGCCAGAGCCCATCGTCTTGCGGAGCGGAACGGGCGGCTCACCTTTACCGGCGAAGACATAGACCGGGCGGCGGCCATGATCGCCGCTTCCAAACGGCCAGCCATCTATTCCGGCGGCGGGGTCATCATTTCCGGGGCCTGCGGGGAACTGACCCGGCTTGCGGAACGGCTCAACGCGCCGGTGGCCCTGAGCCTTATGGGTATAGGCGCCTTTCCCCCGGAACACCGGCTTTGTACCGGCCTTATCGGGATGCACGGCACGGTGGCTTCCAACAAGGCAATACAGAAGGCGGACCTGGTGCTGGCCCTGGGCGCCCGGTTCTCCGACCGGGTTACGAGCCAGGCGGATAAATTCGCCAAATCCGCGAAGATCCTTCACTTCGATATAGACCCGGCGGAGATCAACAAGAATGTCCGGACCGACGCCGCCGTGATTGGGGACCTCAAGGCCGCTTTGGAGCAGCTTCTTCAAAAGCTTCCCCCCCGGATGGAAACCGAATGGAACGGCGAGATCGAGTCCTGGAAGACCCATGTTCCCAAGGCCCATCACCGCAAGACGGCCCTGCATCCCCGGTTTGTGATCGAGGAGACCGCCCGCCGCCTGGGGTATGACGCCATTGTCGCCACCGACGTGGGACAGCATCAGATCTGGACCGCCCAGTTTTACCCCATTGCCCGGCCCCGGTCTTTCATCACTTCCGGCGGCCTGGGAACTATGGGCTTCGGCCTTGGGGCGGCCATAGGCGCCAAACTCGCCAACCCTTCCCGGCCTGCGGTACTCTTTACCGGAGACGGTTCCTTCAGGATGAACTGCGGGGAACTGGCCACGGCGAAAACCTACGGCGTCCCCCTCCTCATCGTGATCTGCAACAACCGGGTGCTCGGCATGGTGCGCCAGTGGCAGAACCTCTTCTACGAAGGCCGTTACGCCGAAACCACCCTGGACCGTCCGCCGGACTTCGTCAAGCTGGCGGACGCCTACGGCCTTCCGGGTTACCGCGCCTCCGATGAGGCTTCTTTTACCTCCGCTCTGGACCGGGCGCTCAAAGATATTGCCGGCGGCAGCGCTGCGGTTGTCGAGGCCGTCGTCGACCAGGACGAGAAGGCGCTTCCCATGGTTCCCGGCGGAAGGCCCATAGACGAGCAGATAATGACCTAAAGAAACGGGGGCGTATATGAAACATGCCGAAAGAACAGCAATAATATTGTTGACAGCCCTTGCGCTGCCGGGCTTTTTTCCGGCCTGTTCCGCAAAAGACCGGAACGCGGCTTCCGGCGGGTCCGTCCCGCAGTACGCTTCTATCAGAACCGGCAGTTTTTCTGTCTCGGAAGATATATCCGCCCCACAGGAACATAAGGCTTTGTCAAAGCCGGGCGGCGAAGCCGAAGGGGGCCGCGCGCCCGGGACCCCCGCAGATTCAGCGCGGATACTTGTCAGGAATGCGGAACTCCGTATCCGGGTGAACAGCCTGGAGGATGCGGAAAAGGCGGTTGCCGCGGCGCTGGAACAGCATAAGGGCTACGCCGCTTACTCCAATGTGTATGACAATTCCCGGCAGTATACCCTCAAAGTTCCGGCGGCGTCTTACGACACTGTTTTGGCCGGGCTTTCCGGCATGGGGAAGGTTTTGTCCCGTTCGGAACGGGCGGAAGACGCCACCATACAATTTTACGATCTTACAGGCAGGCTGGGGACAAAAGAAGAACTCCTCAAGACCTTCCGGTCTTACCTTGGACAGGCTGAAACTATCGACGAAATCATGACCGTGGAAAAACGCATAGCCGAACTTCAGCAGGAAATCGAATGGACCGGCTCACAGCTTTCCAGCCTGGCCCATCTTGTGGATTACGCTACCATAGACCTTGAGCTTTTGGGGCCGCTTTCGGATTCCCCTTCCTACAGCCCCGGCATAGGCGAGCGGGTTGGAGAACTGTTCCGGTCTTTTGGAGGGTACGCTTCGACCGTTCTTGTGGCGCTTATGGGGGCCGTCATCTACGGCATTCCGAGCCTTGCCGTTTTGTTCCTTTTGTTCTGGCTGCTTTTCGGCAGGATAGGACTGTTACGGAAGGCGTGGCGTCTGGTTATGGGGGAAAAGGACAGCCCCGCGGCAGGTCCTAAGCCTCCGGAAGGGTGAAGCCCCCGCACTTCTCCATCTGATTTATCAGCGCTGCCATGTCCCTGGAAAGGGGCGTGCAGAGGGTAAGCCCCCGGCGGGAGGGCGCTTCTCCGGGACCGGAGGCGTCCTCTTCCGCATAATCCGGCAGGACAAGACGCAGGGCGTGAAGCCCCATCCGCGAAAGGAGAGGCTGTTCTTTCAGGGGATCCCCCCGCCAGCCCTTCTTGAAAGACGACAGGAACACTCCCTTTTCCACCTGCCCCCGGCGGGCAGCTTCTCCATAGAGAGGATCGCAGACTACAGGGTGGCCCAGGCTTGCCAGGTGTACCCGTATCTGGTGGGTCCTCCCGGTTTCGGGCAGGGCTTCCACCACACTGTAATTCCCCGCGCTCCCCAGCTGGCGGAACCGGGTAAGGGCCTTTTTCCCCCGGTATTTGTCGATGATGGTCCGGTGCTGCTTGTCGCCATCCGGGACCAGGGGAAGCTCACAGACCGTTTCGGGCGGGGAAAGGCGTCCGTGAATCACGGCGAGGTATGTCTTGGCAGCCTGCCGTCCCTCAAAGGCGGCGGAAAGCCGCTTATGGGTTTCCGCATCTTTGGCGAACACCACCACGCCTGAAGTATCCCGGTCTATGCGGTGTACCGTAAAAATCCGCGCCGGACAATGGGCCGCCAAAAGTTTATCCAGCCGCTCACGCGCCTCGT
Source organism: Treponema sp. (assembly GCA_031275515.1). Classification (GTDB taxonomy): domain Bacteria; phylum Spirochaetota; class Spirochaetia; order Treponematales; family Breznakiellaceae; genus JAIRLK01. The sequence continues at coordinate 11,905 of JAISOQ010000321.1, forward strand.
CCCACCGGTCGCCTCCTGTGGAAATTCCAGCGGCCTTGTTTACCGCGATAATATGTTCATCTTCATAGATAATGGCAAAGGGCGCAGAGGATTTCATTCCATGATTTTACTGTTTTTTACGCGGAGACGCCAGCCGCCGCCGGGGAGTTCCCTATTAACACCCAGCCTCTCCCCGGCGGGAATTCCTCTCCCCGGCTCAAGGAGCCGTTACCTGCAATACTTTTCTATGTATTCATCCATCACTCTGGTAATCCAGGATGTCAGGGTTTTGTCGTAGCGCACCGCTCCCCCCTTAACCATTTTTGCTCCCAGAAAATGGCCGATGCCGGAGTAGGAGGCCATAAAATAATGGTCAACTCCGTACACATTAAACACGCTGTGCAAAGCGGCGGAATTGGAATAGGGGACCATGTTATCCGCAGTATCGTGTACAATAATAGTGGGAGGACTATTGGGCGTAACAAAATAAATCGGAGAAACCGCCTCCAGAATTTCCCGCTTGGACTCATTGTAACCTTCGCTGGTAATATCGCCGTCCACGATATGATAGCCGGTAGTTTTTTCGGCCAGCTTGTAAAAGAACTTTTCCTGCCCCAGCTTCTTGAAGTTATAGAGGAAGGCAATATCCCCCATATCCGCCGGCCCCGCCATGTCTACGCAAAACGCTATGGGTATTGGACTGGTCTCCTGCTGTTTGTAGGCATAGAGCATCGCAAGATGAGCGCCGGAAGAATGCCCCATGATGATTAATTTTCCCGGGTCCGCGTTGTTCTCTATGGAGAATTCCTGTATATATGAGACGGCGGCGGCCACATCGTCCGCCAGATCGTTTATATGGGTACTTTCATCAATGTACCGGTGGCTCATGGACGCGACGATGAATCTATCCCTGTAAGTGTCCAGGAAAACCGGGCAGTTTTCCTTTCCGCCCAACATCCATATTCCGCCGTGGATAAAGAGGATAACGCCCTGGCTCGCCGCCCCGTCGGGAATTGAAATATCCACTAAATTCCGGTCATAAGAACCGTAGCTTAGATCCTTATATACGGTATAATGAATCTCCGCCGGTATTTTTCCGGAGGAAACGCAGCCGACAGCAAAGAACAAACAAAGCAGTATAAGCAGTCCGATGATAAATTTCCGCATAATTATTACCTTGCTTATCATTTTTATCCAAAAAACCCATTTTCGCAAGGGCTTTAGGCAGGGCAAGGTTTGTGATAATTCGTTTAATTCGCAATTTTTTTGCTCCTGAAGTATACGCATACGGCGTCAGTCACCTTTTGCGTGGCAGTTATCCTCCCGTTCCTGTCCATGCGTACTGGTTCCCGGTTAAATTCTTATTTTGGGAAGCCTCATTATTCGATGAACAAGTATTCATTTACAGCCCGGACATCGCGGTGATATGCTATGCCCCACATTCACCTCAACTCAGCCACCGCAGGAATATCGCAGCGATTTGATAACAAAAGCGTTAAGATTTTTTGCTTCTTTTGCGGTTTTCCTTCTTAGAAAACCTGTAATAACTCGTTTGCTTTAGTTCCAGCAAACAGCAAAAATCGTGCCAACCAGGGCTGATCATCGAAAATATTTATATGCGCTGGCCCGGGCTGTTCTAAAACCCCGGCGGGGGCGTTACGGGGCAGACTGTGTCAAAAGTATAGAAACAGCATCTACAAAACAGTAAAATATTGACAGGGGGTGATATGGAATTTATCACTGGAGAAAAACGCAATCAAATAATATTACTGCCGGACAACATAGAGGATTATGTTGACGATACCAATTCCGTGCGGGTTATCGACGCATATATCAACAGCCTTGATCTGGAAGCATTGGGCTTTTCACGTTTTCAGCCCCATGAGACCGGACGGCCCATGTACGACCCCAAAGATTTGTTGAAGCTCTATGTGTACGGATACATGAACCGCATCCGCT
>JAISOQ010000310.1 GCA_031275515.1 Treponema sp.
GCGACGTGGGGGTTGCGGTCATCGCTACCCTCAACGCCCTGCGGGCTTTAAAGAAATAGCGCTTTTGGAAAGGGTTGATAATGGGAAATGGAGAGGTCCGAAGAATGTTTCCATTCATAGCCGAGCCTGCGTTTCAACTACAATTCCGCTGCTCAAATAGCGGCCCATAAACCCTGCCGATGATCGCCATCGTGTATTCCTGTCAAGCATTGATTAATTTATGGATTTATATTATGTCCTTAAGGAAGGAGTAAAGAAATGAACATTTACGATTTTACAGTCAAAGATATAAAAGGGCAGGATATTTCATTAAATTGCTTTAAGGGAAAAGTTCTTTTAATAGTTAATACCGCCACGGGTTGTGGTTTTACCCCGCAATATGCCGGACTACAAAAATTATATGATGATTATCAAGTAAAAGGATTTGAAATTCTTGATTTTCCTTGTAATCAGTTTGGACATCAGGCGCCTGGAACCGAAGATGAAATTAATAGTTTCTGCACTTTAAACTACCATACTACATTTCCTCGTTTTGCAAAAATTGAGGTAAATGGCGAAAATGAACATCCTCTCTATAAATACCTAAAATTACAACAAAAGGGGATATTAACGGCAAATATAAAATGGAATTTTACAAAATTTCTGGTTGACCGTAAAGGGGATATTATACGGCGTTTTGCGCCTACAGAAAAACCTGAAAAACTGGCGAATGAAATTGAGAAACTGCTGGAGAAAGATTAATTCAAATATGATGAGGCTGTTTCAAAACCCGGTTAGTTTTGAAACAGCCCCATACAGCATGAAAAACAGTTAGTCATTGAGCCTGTCCCAAAACTAATTGACTATGCGCTAACGCGCACGGTTTTGGGAAAGCCTCTATTTAAAGGGATTTTTCAGGGTTTTTTCATTAAGCACAATGGCCAGGCGGCCTTCCCGCAGGAGCCGCCGGTTGGCCTCCGAGGAGAGGATGATCAGGGCGTCATCCCGGTCTATGATGGGGTCTGTAGGCCGTATACCGAAGACGCCCCGGGCTATGATGTGCAGAGGGTTGGTTCCCACTAGTTTTTCAAGTTCAGGGCTTAATCCCGAAGGAGTAGGGCGGAAGACGCTTGATTCGGACACGTATGTGGCTGACGTGATTTTTTCAGCATACGCCGGATCAAGGATATTTCGCTCGTAAATGAGGTTCATGTCCGTGTCCCATACCCTGGGGAAGATGCAGGGTTCGGTCAGGGCGGTACTGTTCCTGCCGTGGATGGGGGTCTCTTCGCTTGAGATGATGATGATCCCTGAGTATTCCGCCGCCGGAACAGGGGTAAGGGGCCTTGGCAGTTCCATAGCCCGGCTGTGCCGGATGATCCGGGAACTGACGGTCGTGAGGTCTATGGTGTAAGAAGCGGAAAGAGAAGTAAGGTCCGTGGATAAAACAGGAGGAACCTTTCGGGCGGTATCGGCGATAAAAGATGGAAGGCTGAAGGAAAATTCGCCCCGGTGTATCAAATTTTCCATAGTATCGGAGGAATTTATAGGAATAGCCAAAATATACGGAAGTATGAGATCGACGTATTCAATATTGATGATCTCTTCCGCCTGGGATCGTCCTGTGGGGAGCTTAATCCCCGCAGATGCCAGGTTCAGCGTTACCGTGGCGTCCAGTTCCATCCGTTCCCACTCGATCATCCCGGAAATATCGATCTTTGTCTGTCCCATAACCCCTGAGGCTATCCAAATCAATATTCCTGCTATACAGCCTTTTTTCATCATGCTATGAACCCCTTTTTCATGTCCTGCGCCCCTGTTATTCCTCCCTTATTTGAGCCTGTCCCAAAACGAATTGACTGTGCGCTGACGCGCAGGGTTTTGGAACAGGCTTATTTAACTATCGGCGTTTTCAGGCTTCTTCCCACACGCAGCGTATCTTCCAATTCTATGCCGTTAGCCGCCGCCAGGACTTCCGGGTCCAGGTCGTAGGCCAGGGCTATGGACCAAAGGGTTTCCCCCTGTTTTACCAGGTGGTTCCCTTCAAAAACAGGGATCTCCTCCTGCCGGAGACCGGCCTTCTTATAGGGGCCGGTGTCCTTGATGGCGGGTATACGTATACGCTTTCCTATTTGCAGGTACCGTTCCCGTATGCCCTGGTTGGCCTCCCGGATCTGGGCCACGGACACTCCGTAATGCTCGGCCAGTTCCGAAAGGGTGTCCCCGTATTGGATGGTATGAAAGTGGTACCTGATAAGGGCCAGGTCCGTTCGCGCAAGGACCTCCCGCAGAGCGGCCTCATCGGCGGCCCTCACCTTTAAGGAATACCCTCCGCCGGGGGGAGTGACGCCGTAATAAAGCTCCCGGTTGGCTGCTTTAAGGGCTTCCCCGTCTATTCCCGCCGCTTCCGCCAGGATTTCCAGATCCGCCTGCCGCTCCAGGGGAATCCGCGTCCATTGGGGATCCTCCGGCCAGAAGATTTCAAGACCGTAACGCCGGGGGGTGGAAATGACAGCCGCCGCCGCCAGGAGTTTAGGCACGTAGTGGATGGTTTCAGTCTTAAAATACTTTTTGTCCGAAAGTTCCCAGTAATCTTTAATTCCGGTCCGCTTAATAACCTGTGTGACCGCCCCCAGCCCCGCATTGTAAGCCGCCAATGCCAGGGGCCAGTCTTGAAGCTGTCTGAAGTTATCTTCCAGTTTGCTGAGGGCGCCCTGGGTGGATTTCCAGAAGTCCATCCGTTCATCCATCCATTCGGTAACCTCCATGTCAAAGGGAGCTATGCTGTTCTTCATGAACTGCCAAAGCCCTGCGGCCCCGGAGGTACTTTTGGCTGTGGGCAGAAAGGCGGATTCGATCACCGGCAGGTATAACAGTTCCAGCGGCAGCCGGCGCTCCTCAATTTCCCGGCGTATGAAGGCCAGATAGGGCTGGCCGCGGCTCATTACCTGTTGGATCCAGGCAAGCCCGCCATTACTGGAATATTGGTTTATATAACGCTGGGTAAGGGGATGCTCCAATCCGGGTATCGCCGGGGAAAAGGCCGCCCCGGAGAAGACCCCCGGGGGCAGCCGTTCCGCATCGTCCTCCTCTGCGGGCTTTATCTGCCGCAGGGGCCGCCCCAGGTCAGGGGTTTCCCCGGTATCCGGCGTCTCTTCCGCCTCCGAAACCGCGGCAGTTTCCCGTATCGCCGGCTCGGAAGCCGCCTGTTCCGCTCCCCAAGCCGCGCCTGCCGCCAAAACAAAAAAGAGAAAAAGAGAAAAACCCGGCGGGACAAAGTGTTTTAAGTTCCCTGGAAAACGTTTCATCAAAATTTTTCTCCATAATAAATCCCCGCCCATTCCCAGCGGCCATGAATCTCCGGATTTGGGGGAAAATATATCTTTCTGAAATAGAAGTACCAGACGGAAATATACTGGGACCAGCCCCAGGTACGCAGAAAGGCTTCGCTGGTATTGGATTCGGAATCCAGATGGGCCGCATAATGGATGCGGTTTCCCCGCATAAAATCCGCGAGGTTGAATTCGGCCATGCCTGCGTTATCCTCGTCTTCCTGTTCCCATGAACGGGCGAAAAAGTTTACCCTTGCCCGGAACTGCCTGAGCCTGACGCTGTTTCCCGTATCCAGCGCGGACCTGATGGCATCAAGCAGGGCGTCCAGGTTTTCAAAGGTCCAATCTTTGGGAGAATTGTTGAAATCAACCAACTGTTTTGCATACATGTAGGCGTTGGGGAAGCCGGGAATAATAGTGCCGTAATAGGGGAGGAATTTGGTGTAGGCTTGAATGGCGCCGTTCCAGTTGCCGGTCTGTTCATAAGAGCGGCCCAGCATGAAATAGGTATGGCCCAAATCCACCTTGTCAGGAAACCGGGAGATCAGGGTTTCATAATAGCTAATCAACTGTTCCGGGTTGGTTACCAGGGAAATAAGCTGGTTTAAGGCGATAAAATGGATTGATTCTTCCCGGACAGTAAGATCCGGGTGATTTTTTACGATGATGTCGAAGTATATGGCCGCTGCAGGATAGGCTTCCAGCTGAATATAGGCGAAGGCGATCATGAGGAAGTAATAACCGGTATACGGATCGTCCGGGTATTCGGCGATCCAGGAACCGAGAAAGTTGATGAGCCGCCCGTATTCCTTTTCCCTGGCGTATTCCCTGGCGATTTCCTGAACAACCGGGAATTGGGGGACGCCGGTCTGACCGTCGATTTCCAGGAGCGTAAAGAGATCCCGGAAAACTTCCCGTTGATTCTTGTCCCCGGTTATGTAATACGAATCATCCGGGGAAAAATCCTTCCCTCCGAAAACCTTTGAAAGGAGCCAGTTTTCTTCAAAATTATCCCCGGATAATTCTCCCGGATTCTTACAGCCGAAAAAAAATACCCCGCCCCACAGGAGGATAAAAAAAATCGAGGCCGCCTTGTTGTCATTTTTCACCTTGCTCATTTTATCATGCCCCTTTCCCATTGGCAAGTAAAGGCTCGTCAGGATATAATTATTAATATGCGTCGAACTAGGATTCAGAAGATAACCGCCCGGCTCATTTTTGTCTTTGGCCTCTTGTTCATGTTCCTGGGCTGCGGGTTTCTCTTGGGCAGTCTGGCCGAAACATCAGGAATATCCGTGTTGGGTTCTTTCTTCTTTGTTATTATCGGTTCCGTATTCGCTTTTTTAGCGATAAAACTCAATAAGCGTTCCCTTTATCTGTTTCTGGCTACCTATTTTCTGCTGGTCGGATTTTTTCTCTTCCTGTCGGCCCTCAAGATACTGCCCCTTGTCTTTACGAAATGGTGGCCTATTCTTTCGGTCTTTGCCGGACTTGCCCTGATCCCCGCAGGCTGGCGCTATTACGGAAATATCCGGCCCAGGTATGTGGTTCCTTCGGTGGTCTTCGTTATTTTAGGATGCGTACTCTTGATCTTTTCGCTGGATGTGGTGTCTTTTTCTTTCAAGCAGTTCATGTTGGAACGGTGGCCTCTCCTGCTGGCCCTTGCCGGTCTTATGCTGGTTTTGATTTCCCTGGGGACAAAAGGCAAACCTGAGGATACCAGACAGTGAATTTCATTATGGAAGATTGCCGCCGCCTTCTTCCTGATCTTGTGTTATCCGGCGTAGGTGTTTCTTTGTTCTTTGTCTGCTGTTTCCTTTCTTCCTGCGGCACAAAGCCGCATATAAAAGAAGTCCCCTTAACTGCCGCCGTCCCTGCGGTTCCGGACAGCCAGCCGCCCCCCCGCGCTGCGGTGGGCGGCGTCGCCGAAGAGATCCGCTCCCTGGTCGAGAGCGGCTCTTTCCCCTCCCTGCTCACTGCCCTGGACCTGGTCCGGGACAGAAACCTGGAAGAGTCCGACTTTGGCCGGCTGATGAACGCCGTTGCCGTGACCCTGCTCCAGAAGGTGTATCCCTCCCTGCAAAACCAGTACCCCGGGACAGCCCCTCCCCAGTCCCATGCCTATACCCGCATACTCCGGGAGGCGGAACGGGGGAACTATGTGTCCGCCCCTCAGAATTCCCGGGATTACCTGGAGCATGTGCTTCCCTTTCTGGCGCTGCTCCGGGAAACCCGTCCTGAAAAGCTGGACGCTGCCCGGGCGGATCTGCTCCGGGCAGGCGAATTGAACAAACATTCCGTCCTGGCCCCCTTCTTCCTGGGGCTTATTTACGAGCGTTCCGGCCTGCTTAATGCGGCGGAGGAGGAGTTCAACCGGGCCTATGCCCTTTCCAGTTACTGTTATCCTGCGGCCATCGGTCTTGCCCGGATCATGGAGAGCCGGGATAAGCGGCAGGAAGCCATACGCCTGCTTTCTGATCTTCTTATTCAGTACCCGGACAACCTGGTAATAAAACGCCAGCTGGCCATTACTTATTATAATGATAAGGATTGGTCCCGGGCCGATCCTGTTATCGCCGAGGTTCTCCAGCGGGACAGCCGGAACAGCGCCTTTATCCTGATGCGGGCCCATGTCCTGGTGGAACAGGGGCAGTTTCTCCAGGCCCAGGCTCCCCTGGACCTTTTAGGGTCCATCGATCCCAACAACCGGCTCTACCTCTTTCTGAGGGCGCGGGTCCAGGCCGAAGGTTACCGCAACCGGGATTCCGCCCTGAACTACCTCCGCTCCATCCTCAGAACCTACCCCAATGATGACGAAGCTTCGGTCTACGCCGCCCGGCTCCTCCTGGAATCCGGCCGTTCCGAAGACCGGACTGAAGGCCGGGAACTCCTGACGCGCCTCATGTCCGCCGAGGATCCTTCGCTTCTGGTGGTAAATCTGGCTCTTCAGGACGCCATATACCGGGAAGCCTGGTCTGAAGCCCGCCCCTACCTGGACCGCCTCCTTGCGGAGCGGCGTTCTGCCCAGGACCTCCTCAGCGCTTACAGGGTTGAGCGGGGGCTGGGTAACAATTCCGCGGCTCTCCAGGCCGCCCGGGAACTCTACGAGCGGAATACCTCCGCCGAAGAGGGGATAAACGCCTATATTACGGCCCTGATAGACACGGGCCGTAACGACGAGGCAGGTCGCCTGATAGAAAGCCGTATTGCGTCCCTTTCAGGCGGCGCTCTTAAAGGCCGGTATTATTACCTTCGCAGCCGCCTGCGCACTAACGAGGAAGCGGCGATGAACGATCTCCGTTCCAGCCTGTTTGAGGATCCCCGCAACATCAACGCCCTGATCGCCATGTTTGAAATCTACCACCGCCGCAAAGACGACAGCCGGGCGGTGTTCTACCTGAAACAGGCCCTTGCCCTGGCGCCGGACAACCCCCAGCTTAAACGTTACGCCTCCGAATACTCCTCCAGCTTAGGCGGCGGGTATTAGGGACCCGC
>JAISOQ010000051.1 GCA_031275515.1 Treponema sp.
TACCATAACTACTTCTTCCTGACCGCCTTTGGGATGCGCGTCTTTGGCCCCAACATGGACGATTATCATAACCCGGGTTTCGATAGTCCCGAAGCGGCCAAGGGGGTTGATTTCTATAAAAGTCTGCGGGCCATCTACAATGTCAATGTTTCCGATGCGGATTGGAACGGCACAGTGGCGGCCTTTCAGAACGGCGAAGTTCCCTTTACCATCACCGGGCCCTGGGCCATTGCGGACGCGAAGAAAAACGGCGTGAACTTTGGCATTACCAAGCTGCCCACCATCAAGAGCAATCAGCCCCGCTGTTTCAGCGGCAACATCATTGCGGCGGTTTCCAGCTATGCAAAGAATTTCGACGCGGCCTTTGCCTTTGTGGACTTCCTTGCCAGTCCCGAAGGTCAGACCATTCAGTTTGAGCAAACCGGAAAGCTCACCACCCTCAAAGACGCCAGCCTGGTCGGGGGTATCAGCGAAGATGCCTACCTGATGGGAGTGGCGGAACAGTCTCCTTATGCGGACCCCATGCCGGTCATCCCCGAGGTGAACCAGATGTGGGACGCCCTGAAGAATCTCTTTACCTTTACTTGGGATAATTCGCTTACCACCGCTCAGGCCCAGGCCAAAGCGATGGACACCTACGATACCGCCTTACAGTTGGCCGGTAAAAAGAGGTAAGCCTATGTGTCCCGCAGATGCGGGACAGAAGCTGTGAAGCGGGGCTGCCTCCCGGCATCCCCGCTTTTCTCTCAATGGGAGATGGGTATGAACGTGTTACCGCCGCTTTGCTCCGCGATTGTCTGGGGCAGCGGACAATGCCTTAATAAACAGAAACTCAAGGGCCTGATATTTTTTCTGTTGCAGGTTATTTTTGTTTCTATCGAGCTGCTTACGAGGGGGGGGGGGTACGATCCCGCAGTACCCGATTCCCAGTTCCGTAACGCAGGTTATTTTATCCGCGGCCTCTGGGGGCTTTTTACTCTGGGGTCCCTGCCCCGGGAAAGTTCCCGGCAGCCGGTTTATGATCATTCGGTGATGTTGATGCTTGGGGGCATCATCGCCCTGATGGTGTTCCTGATCTTCGTCGCCTTCTGGATTTGGAACATCATCGACGCCTACCGGACCCGCAAAGGACTGACAGCGGGGAGCCAGGTAACCAGCGCTCAATACTTTCGGAACCTCTGGGACAGCGCCTTTGAATACATCGCCATTGCTCCCGGTATGCTTCTGGTCATTTTTATTTCGATAGTGCCGATTATCTTTGCGATTCTTGTGGCTTTTACTAATTACAATGCGAATTTTATTCCCCCAATACGGCTGGTAAAATGGAACGGCCTGAATACCTTTCTCGATATTTTCCGCATCCCCATTTGGGGCGGCACATTTATCCGTATTTTCGGCTGGACCGTGATCTGGGCGTTTCTGGCTACCTTTTCGTCCTATGTCTTCGGCCTATTTCAGTCGATGATACTCCGGGCTAAGGCGGTCAAATTCCGTCCTGTCTGGCGGGGGATTTTCATTCTCCCCTGGGCGGTGCCGGGGATCGTCTCGATGATGGTGTTCCGCTCCCTGTTCCACAAGGAAGGGGCTTTCAATCAAATGCTCCTGGCGGGGGGCTTCATCCAGGAAGCCATACCCTTCCTTTCCGATCCCGGCTGGGCAAAGGTGTGCCTTGTGCTGGTGAATATGTGGCTGGGTTTCCCGTATTTTATGGCTCTCATCACCGGGGTTATGACGACTATCCCCCAGGAGATGTACGAAGCCGCCCAGATAGACGGGGCCAATACCTGGCAGCAGTTCAAATCCATCACCCTGCCTTTTGTCATCACGTCTACCGCGCCGCAGATCCTGATGAGCGTTACCTTCAACTTTAACAACTTCAACATGATCTACTTTATTACAGGCGGCGGCCCGGCGAATCCCGCCTATCAGATGGCGGGCTCCACGGACATTCTTATCTCGTGGATATTCAAGCTGACTCTGGACCAGCGGATGTACAATTTCGCTTCGGCCCTGAGCATCCTGATCTTTATCATCGTCGCGTCGGTATCCGCGTGGAATCTGCTGCGTACCCGGGCATTCAAGGAAGACTAGGAGGAATCTATGAAAATAAAAGACTACCAGGTGAAAAAGGCCGTGAGTACGGCGTTGATATACCTGGACCTGATCATCGTGGCGGTGATAGTGATTTATCCGCTGCTCTGGGTGGTGGGTACTTCCCTGAACAGCAGGGCCGGCGTTACAGGGACTATCCTGCCGGCGAATCCTACCCTGGATAACTACATCCGGCTTTTTACCAAAACCAAATACGGCCTCTGGTACGGCAACACTTTGATTGTGGCGATTCTTACCACAATCTTTTCTATCGTGCTGCATACCATGACCGCTTTTGTGTTTGCCCGTTTCCGGTTCAAGGGGCGCAAGATGGGGCTTCTCTTTGTGATGATCCTCCAGCTCTTTCCCAGCTTCATGGGGCTTACGGCTCTGTATATGGTGGCCCTGAACTTCGGGATGCTGAACAACCTGATGATGCTGGTGATCATCTACGTTGCCGGCGGCATACCCCAGAATATCTGGCTGGTCCGGGGTTTTATGCTGAATATACCCCGCTCCCTGGACGAGGCGGCCTTTATCGACGGCGCGTCCAAAGTGCAGCTTTTCTTCAATGTTATCCTGCCCCTGTCCCTGCCTATCATCACTTTTATTTCGGTTACTTCTTTCATGGGTCCCTGGATGGACTATATGCTGCCCCGTTACCTGATAAACCAGAACGAAAAGCGGACCCTGGCGATTGGCCTTTTCGACATGATTTCCGGTACAAACAGCGATGTAACGGCCTTTTGCGCCGGTTCAGTGCTGGTGGCCATTCCCATTACCTGCCTCTACATGATCTTCCAGAAGTTCCTGCTTGAAGGACTCATGGCCGGGGCGAATAAGGGTGAATAAAAGCTTACAGACCCTCCAGGGTTCCACAACTCCCGGAGGGCCGCTGCTCTACTTTGAAGCCGCCGCCCTTGGCAACGGCAAACCCCGCCGTTTTGTACAGTTGGTCCAAAATCTAAAGGGCGGTTTTATCGCCCTTCATTTTCTGGTGATAGCCCTGGCACTTAACTTCCCGGTGATGTTCGCTATTGCCCGCCTGGATCCTTGGGAAATGTACTCCCGGCTCTACGGCTCGGCTTTTGCGGAGATGCTGTCGGCGGAGCTTAACGCACCGGCGGAGTTTGGCGCACCGGCGGAGCTTAACGCACCGGCGGAATTCGGCGGGGCGGGGGAGAGCGCGGCGCGTGACTTTAACGCGGCCCTCTACGCGGAGGGTTACGGAAGGCGGGTCATGCTCCCCATGCTGGCCTTTGTCTTTGCGCTGGTACTGATACTGCAAACGGTCTTCTATGGGTTGGCCGCCTTTTTCCTGGGGCTGGCCCGCATGACCGGTACGCCCCTGCCCTGGCGGGATCGGTTTGGCATCCTGATTTTTTCTTCCACCCTTCCGGCTGCGGCTGCGGCCCTTCTCGGCCTCTGGCTGCCCACGGTACACCTGGTGGTGTTTTATCTGGGAGAAACCATTCTGGCCTTCTCCCTTTCCCGGGCCGGGGACGAAGCGAATGGCGGAACGGACGTATGAAAGTTTTTTCCCCGGACAGAATGTGCCTGTGGT
>JAISOQ010000025.1 GCA_031275515.1 Treponema sp.
TTAAACCGTTAAGTCCCGCGTATCAGGTTTAGCGCGCCGGCGTAGAGGTCTATGTACTTTTGGGCGGATTTTTTCCAGGAGAAGTTCTGCTTCATAGCCCGTATGCGCATGGCTTCGATATGATCCCGGCGATTGTAATAGGCCCAGACCGCCCAGCCCAGGGTGTTGTAGATGGCTAAAGGCGTAAGATCGTCGAAGATAAAGCCCGTCCCGCTGCCGGTGTCCTGATTGTAGTTCTCCACCGTATCCGTAAGCCCCCCGGTGTTCCGTACTATAGGGAGCGTGCCGTAGGCCAGGGAGTACATCTGGTTCAGGCCGCAGGGTTCGTAGCGGCTGGGCATGAGGAAGAAGTCGCTCCCCGCCTCGATAAGGTGGCTGAGTTCCTCGGAATAGCCTATACGGCCCTTGAAGTTGGAAAGCCGGGAAGAAAGGCTGCGTATTTCCTGTTCACACCAGGGATCCCCGGAACCCAGGAGGACGAATTGCAGGTTCAGGTCCCGGCAGATAGACCAGGCGGAGCCGTAAGTTGGGCCGAACAGTTCCCCCACGCCCTTTTGTTCCGTAAGCCTGGTTACCATGCCAATTACCGGGATATCCGGATTGCCGGGGAGGTTGAAAGTCTGCTGGAGGACTTCTTTGGCTTTCGCTTTTCCCGATATATCCTGGACCGAATAGGTTTGGGGGATGAGCGTGTCGGTCTTAGGGTTCCAGACCTTGTCGTCTATACCGTTGAGGATGCCGCAGTAATCGGCGCTCCGGTAACGGAGTACCCCGTCCAGCCTGAAGCCATGAGCCTGGGTCCGGGTCTCCTGGGCGTAGTTGGGAGAAACGGTATTGAGCTTGTCCGCCGAGTAAAGCCCCGCCTTGAGGAAGTTCATCATGTTTCCGTCTTCAAAGCCGGCGTTATAAAACGTATCCCACCACAGGTTGAGGTAGTCGTAGTTGTCTTTCCCATAAATACCCTGGTAGCCAAGATTGTGGACCGTCAGCACCGACGCCGTTTTTTCAAAATTCCCGGAACGTTCCGCAAATTTGAGGAACACCGGAACCATCGCGGCAGGCCAGTCATGGGCGTGGAGTATGTCAGGATACCAGTCAATCTTCCGGCAAAGCTGGAATACCGAGCGGGAAAAGAACCCGAAGCGCCGGGGATTGTCCAGGTAGTCCGGTTCCCAGGGAACGCCGTATATGCCATCCCTGCCGAAAAAGTTTTCGTGATCGATGAAGTACACATTTACCGGGTTTTTTTTCGTCCCCCCCGGCAGGACGGCAGTATATACGGCGCACCATTCCTCGCCGCGGCCCATAGGAACCCCCAGAGGCCCTTCAAGGAGCTGTAATTTTTCCCGGCTTATACTGTAATAACGGGGAAGGACGATTTTTACTTCATGCCCCAGATTACTCAGGGCAAGGGAAAGAGCGGATACCGCATCGGCCAAACCGCCTGTTTTCGCAAAAGGTACGGCTTCGCTGGCGGCCATTAAAATTTTCATACCTGGTCTCTTCTTGTTTTAAAAAGAATCTATCATGGCAAGTCCATGATCCTTAATGATTTTTAGTCCCTGTTCATGATCTTCCAGTTTAAAGATGATGACAGCTTTTCCGGCAGTACCTTCCAGGGATGCGTAGAGGTACTCAATATTGACGTTGATCTGCTGAAACAGTTCCATTACTTTCGCAAGGCTTCCCGGCTTGTCATCAACCTCTACCGCCGCCACATCGGTGATCCGGGTGGTAAACCCGGCGTCCACCAGGGCTTTCATGGCCCTATCCTGGTTATTCACGATAAGCCGCAGGATGCCGAAATCGGCGGTATCGGCGATGCTGATGGCCCGGATGTTGATGTCCGCATCGGCAAGGATCTTGGTCACCACACCAAGCCGGCCCGCGTTGTTTTCCAAAAAAACCGAAATCTGTTTAATAGGCATGTGTTTCCTCCTATATAGTCCGTTTATCAATGACCCGTTTGGCTTTGCCTATGGATCGTTCAATAGTCTTGGGTTCTACCAGTTTGACTCTTACGCTGATTTGCAGCTTCGACTTCATCACCGACTCTATCTTCGCCTGCAATCTTTCCAGCCCCCTGGTTTCATCGCTGAAAAACTCCTGCTTTACCTCTACCTGGAGTTCCACCTCGTCCAAATGGGATGCTCCCCGGGTGAGTATAATGAGGTACTGGGGCTCGGTCCCTTCGATTTCAATGAGGGCCTGTTCTATCTGGCTGGGGAACACGTTGACTCCCCGTATGATGAGCATGTCGTCAGTGCGTCCAAAGAGGCGATGCATCCTGACGGTGGTTCTGCCGCAGGTACAGGGTTCCCGGATGAAGTAGGTGATGTCCCGCGTCCGGTAACGGAGCAGGGGCGTACCCTCTTTGGTCAGGGTCGTAAAGACCAGTTCCCCCTTTTCGCCCTCGGGCAGCGTCTTGCCGGTGACAGGATCTATGATCTCCGGGTAGAAGAGGTCCTCGTTGATGTGAAGCCCGTTTTGAGCCTCGCACTCAAAAGAGACCCCGGGCCCGATGATTTCCGTGAGGCCGTAGATGTCGTAGGCCTTCATGCCGTACCGGGTCTCGATTTCCTTCCGCATGTTCTCGCTCCAGGGTTCCGCCCCAAAACATCCCTTGCTGATGGGCAGTTTGCGGAGGTCTATCCCCGCGTCCCGGGCTTCTTCCGTCATGTAGAGGGCGTAGGAAGGAGTGCAGGTGAGCATGGTGGAGCCGAAGTCCTGGAGCACCATAAGCTGCCGCGCCGTGTTTCCCGAAGACATGGGGAGAACTTCCGCGCCCAGGGTCATGGCGCCGTAATGAGCGCCGGGTCCGCCGGTAAAGAGGCCGTAGCCGTAACAGTTCTGTACGATGTCGTCCTTGGTACAGCCGCCGCCCGCCAGGGTCCGGGCCATAGCTTCCCGCCAGATGTCGATGTCGTTTTGGGTGTATTCGTCCACCACCGGCTTTCCGGTGGTCCCGGAACTCATGTGGACCTCCACGATCCGGTCCTTGGGGCAGGCCAAAAGGCCGTGGGGGTAGTTCTCCCTAAGATCGTCCTTGGTGGTAAAGGGCAGCTTTTCAATGTCCTCAATACTGTGGATGTCCCGGGACCGCAGATCCATTTCATCCATCTTCTTCCGGTAAAAAGGCACGCCGGAGTAAAGCTTTTCCACCAGGTTTTTGAGCCGGGCAAGCTGGAGCCGCTTTCTGGCCTCAACTTCCATACATTCGTATTCAGGGCTATAGATCATGACGCCTCCATAGATAAAGTAAATTCAGACTTCCGATCAAAACAAGATTTGCCTGAGCCGGTTTCAAACTCAACTAATCTAAATAGTATAACCGGAGCCTGAAAAAATATATAGTCCATTTATGAAAAAGCGGAGGCTAAAGAAGCCAGGGCTGAAAAGCCAGGGCAGTATCATTTATTTTTTAAGTCCGGCGGACTTTTAGTCCGCCGCTTACCATTGCGTTTTTTCCTGTTCCCGTATGACAACAGAGGGCGCTTGATTTCTATGGCTACTTGAGTTCTTCAGCAAGCAATTCTTTAAGCTCGGTGAGTTTTTCCGGAAAAAGCTGAAAAAAATAATGGCAGACAAGCGTCTCTTGCGCCACATCGTCCAGGGTAATAGATCTTGTTCCCGCTATAGATGCCCAGAGATGTTTTACGGCCGCGATCATTTTGTCATAATTAAGCATCAATTCCTGATATAACCGGAAATAATTGAGCGTATCATTGCCGTACCGGAAGTGATCTTTATCAAAAGCCGAGGGTGAGACGCCTTCCGGATCCAGGGAAACCAGAGGAACCGCCTTTAATTCCTCCGCGCTGTCTACAGACTTTGCAAATTTTTCTTTAATTTTTGCAATAAAGTCCTCCCGAACCTTGGAAGATCGGTCGCTGGGGAAAGCCCGGATAATGGCAACCATGCGGCATGTCTCATGACAATAGATTTCCCTTCTTAGGCAGCAAACATTAACAGCTTGGGTATGATCGCCGATCCATGTTCTGAGGCTGTCTTCATACTGGCTTTTCATGATGATCACTACAGTCACAACCCGCCTGGGTGAATAAATGGTACAGCACGCTTCGTAAGGGAGGGAATCTTCGTACACAAAGGAGACCCTAAAAACATCCTTTACATAATAGGGAGCGGCAAACTCCGAAAAATTCAAATCCACCAACCCTTTGGACGGTGAATCAACGGGGATCTTTTCCAAAACCTCCTTCAGTGACCATAGGGTAAAACTGACCTCCATATCCGCTAGACCGCCGCCTCACCTGCATTCCGGTCAAAACGCGCCTGATTTTCCGCAATGATGTCCAAGGTACGCTCATAGCAGGTAAGGCTGTCAGCGGATTCCATGCCGCTGAAATTAATATCCAGAACCCCCAGCTGTTCGGCTCTGCTGCGAACAGCGGCGAATCGCTCCTTGTCTTCTTCGGAAAGTCTTCCGGGCAGTGAAGCTTTATCCATAATACCCTCCATAGGACTTAAATGCGTTTAAATACACTTTATATATAATATAGGGGATTTTTTGCCCGGTCAATCACTATTAGGGCCGGGGCATATACTTTTTTGCCCCGCCCTATTGCCGGCAGGCCGGAATAGCGTATACCATAAACGAAAAGGCGGCCGCCATACCAGGCCGGCACGCCTTACGGCCCCCTGCGGGGCCGCATCATACTAAAAGGAGGAAGAATATGAACTATTCTTTCGGCTCTTCCGGCAAAACCGCTGACATGAGGCGCGGCTTTATGTCCC
>JAISOQ010000129.1 GCA_031275515.1 Treponema sp.
ATTCTCGCCAATGATCGGGGGCATGAAGTAATTGTACTGGGTAAGGGAATCGGCTTTCAGGCGAATCCCGGCTCTCCGGTTGATAAGAGCCTTATCGAAAAGGTCTTTGTCCCCCAGGAAACGGTTCAAATCAGCCGGTTCGCCGACACGCTTTCCGACCTGGCCTATGAATACATCATCCTGGCAACCAAAGTGGTGGATTGCGGGAAAGAGATGCTGCAAACCAAACTTAACCCCAGCGTAGTAGTGGCCCTGGCGGATCATTTTTCGATTGTCTTTCAGCGTCTCCAGGAGCATATTGATATGCCCACTCCCCTCAAGTGGGACCTGCGGCATCTTTACCCCAGGGAATTCAATGCGGGTATACGGGGCCTGGAAATAATCCGGCAGGAACGGCAGCTTGATTTGCCGGAATCCGAAGCGGTCAACATCGCGCTGCATTTTATCAACGCGGAGATCGACTCCGCCGATATGTCCGCAACCTTCCAAATCGTCACGATTACCAGCGATATAATCGGGATTATCAAAGACCACTTTCATATCACCTTTGACGAGGAAGCCTTCGACGTGATGCCTTTTGTGCTTCACCTGCGGAATTTGGTGCTCAAGTATATGGTGCATCCGGATCAAAAAGCCCAAAAAGCGGATGATGAATTATACGCCCTGGTTACAAAACGGTATCCCGAAGTTTCGGCGTGCTGTAACCGCATCTGCGTCTATCTGCGGGATACCCGGGGCTGGGAACTCCTGCGCAACGATCTTCTGTTTCTGACCTTACATATCAAACGCATCACGGAGAATTTAGCCCGATGAATCAAAAGATTGTATTTCTGGATATTGACGGTACTCTGGCCAATTATGATCGTGTACCCCGGTCCGCCAGACGGGCCTGCCGTAAAGCCCGGCAAAACGGACACTTACTGTACATCTGTACCGGAAGGCCCCGAATACAAATCAGCCCCCGCATCCTCAAGATGGGGTTTGACGGCGTAGTAAGTTCCGGGGGCGCATATATTGAAACTGCGGAACCGGGCCAGGCTCCCAAACTCCTCTTTCGCGCTTTTTTTGAACAAAAGACCCTCCGCCGCCTGCTTGATTACCTTAACGCGGGAAAAAACCCCTATATGATCGAACTTCCCGGCAAAGTGTTTGCCGGCCCTTACCTTAAATCCTGGTTTGACACCGTATACGCCGGCCAGCCCAGGACGTTCCGTACATTTATGGAAAAGATCTTTATGCGGATCCTCTTCCGCAAGCTTGTTCAAGGCGAACCTTCGTCCGGGGACAGCGTGTGCAAGATAGTTTTCCTGGAATCCGGCGGCGTTGACTTTGAAGCCCTGCAGAAGGAATTCGGCGGGGAGTGCGAATTGTTCCGCAACTCAATTCCTGTCAGCTACATGAAGGGCGGAGAAATCAGCCCCCGGGGCGTGCATAAGGGATCGGCCCTGGAAAAGGTGGCGGCCTATCACGGCGCATCACGGGAAGACACCATCGCTTTCGGCGACAGCGATAATGATCGTACCATGCTGGAATACGCCGGGGTGGGTATTGCTATGGGGAACGCGGACCAGACCCTGAAACAGGGGGCCGATGACGTAACCGATACTATCGGGAACGACGGTCTGGCCAAAGCTTTTAAAAAACACGGGTTAATATAGCCTGTTGGGACTTTCCCGAATCGGGGAAGGCTCTGTTTTATACCGGTTTTGTATAAGACCGGATTATCTGTTATGGAGAAAATCTATGGCAAAGGATTTCGGGAAGACGGCGAAGGGCGTCCTTGAAGGCGTAGGCGGCAGGGACAATATCAGAACGGTTGTTCACTGCGCGACGCGGCTGCGGTTCACCCTGGCCGATCAAAAGAAGGCGGACGACGATGCGGTAAAGGCTACAAGCGGCGTAGTCAGCGTGGTAAAGGCCGGCGGTTTGTACCAGGTGGTCATTGGGAACGATGTACACGAGGTATTTGTTGAACTGGAAAAATTGGGAGCCCCCACAGGCAGTATCGCTGATACGGGGGGGGGGGGGGGGGCCGAACAGTCCCTCGGTGACAGGCTAATCGGCACGGTAAGCGGCGTGTTTACGCCGATTTTGGCCGCCATGATGGGTATGGGCCTCATCAAGGGGACACTTGCCATCCTTACCATGTCCTTTCCCGGCTGGTCGGCCTCGGGGGATATGTCTTACACGATACTTAACGCCGCAGGAGACGCCCTCATGTACTTCCTGCCTATTCTCATCGCCTATACCGCGGCCCAGCGTTTCGGTCTTGACCCGATAGTGGGCATGGTCATGGGCGGGGCTTTGGTGTACCCGGACATTGTGGCCCTGTATCCTTTCGGCCCCTGGGGACTCCATAAATTCCTGGGCCTGGATATTCTGGTTCTGATGCGCTACAGCGGTACGGTATTGCCCTCGATTATCGCGGTGTATGCGGCAAGCTTCCTCTATAAATCTCTTCGCAAATCATTGCCTTCGGCGATAAAAAACTTTATCGCCCCTTTCTTAACCCTGTTCATTATGATTCCCCTTATGTTCCTGGTTATCGGGCCCATATTCGGTGTTGTCGGATTAGGGCTTCAGGCCGGCCTGCGAAATATTGTCGGCATTAAATTTGCGGGACCCATCGTAATCGGCTTAATTGTCGGCGCGTTCTGGCAGGTGCTCGTCGTTTTCGGCTTGCACTGGGCGTTGGTACCCATAGCAATGCAGGAATACTCAACTCCCAATCCGATCTTTGGCGGCAACTATGTTGGGACGATTTTGTCCTATAGCCAGATCGCCGTTATCGCCCAGGTGGGCGCGGTATTCGCAATGGCCTTGAAGATAAAAAATTCAGAGCGCCGTTCCGCGGCGGTTGCCGCAGGCATAGGCGGCGTGTTCGGCATCACCGAGCCTATCATTTACGGTTTTACCCTGCCGAAAAAGACGCCCTTCATCCTTAGCTGTGTATCCGGCGCGATATTCGGCGCTCTTGCGGCGCTGTTCGGCAGCATCAATTCCGGCGGCTACGGTATCGCAGGGCAGATGGGCGCTATGGGGGTATTCACCTATCCCAGTTTCATCCTGCCCGGATTTGCCGGTTCCACCATGAACCTGGTTATCATACTGTTGGCAAGCCTGTTCTCCATCGGTCTTACGTTTCTTCTGGTTTACATCACCTACAAGCCGGACGCGGCGGAACTCAAGGTGGAAGAAGCTGAGGTTATTGATATTTCCGGCGTCAACCTGGCGGCGGCAAAGAAGATTCACGCCCCGGTCAAAGGCCGGGTCATGGCGATTAGGCAGTCGGCGGACCCTGCCCACCAGCAGGAAGCCCTGGGCAAGGGAGTATGCTTTATGCCCTTGGGGGGCAAAATCTACGCCCCCTTTGACGGCATCGTGGAAATGGTGTTTGACACCCGCCATGCGGTGAACCTCCGGTCCAAAGACGGCATAGAGCTTCTCATTCACTGCGGCATTGACACGGTTAATCTGGGAGGCAAGGGATTTACCATGCGGGTCAAAGAAGGGGATGCCATCACCGCAGGCCAGCTGCTCTTTGAGTATGACAAGGATGTTATCGCCCGTGCGGGGTACAATCTCGAAACCCAGGTGGTTATCACCAACACGGAAAATTACAAGAAGATCACCCTGGCCAGGGCCGGAGACGCGGCGGTGGGGGATGTGGTCTTGTACGTGGAATAAGCGGAGGATTGCAGAGCCTTAGGAACCGTGCAGGAATAAATGCCCTGTATTTACATGACCAAAAGGTCATGTTATTTCTGCACAGTTCCTTAAACTAAATTTTTAAGGAGTAACCATCATGGGTTTACCAGAGCATTTTTTATGGGGCGGCGCGGTTGCCGCCAACCAGGTAGAAGGCGCGTATCTCGAAGACGGCAAGGGGCTTTCCTGCGCGGA
>JAISOQ010000146.1 GCA_031275515.1 Treponema sp.
ATCGCGGGTAAAGGGAACGGGGTCTTCGTTGGTCATCCCGGCGCCGTGTCCGCCCGCGCTTCCTGTGTCTCCCATCCCGCCCATGCCGCTCTGTGCTGTTGCTGTCTGCCCTGCTCCAAAGGCGAATACCGCCGCAAGCAGGACAGCCGTCAATTTGGTTAAACAACCTCTGGTTGTCAACAATCGTGGTAAGAGTTTCATTTTTAAACTCCTCCTTATAATAAGATATAACACAATCATAAAAATGAATGTGTCAAAATTATGCTATTCGGAACCGCCTCGGAATTTTATGGGCGGCCCGGCTAACAACCAATTACGCTGTCCGCGTCTGCCTCGCTTCCTTCCGGCCATACCATGCCCAATAAATATAATTGGTAATCCCCCGGCTTTGCCGGGGGACTCAAAAAAGTTTGACTTTTGCGGGAGTATTAAAAGTTTTCAACTTTACACAGTACTGGACGCTGTAACACGAGACAAGAAGATGTATCAGATATAGGACAAATTGAACCAAAGATGATGTTCCAGGATAAAGGTAATTGAACGAATAAATGTGTGAAAGAAATTTAATTAAGAAGGGTAGGGTAGGGGAACAAAGCAAAAAAAGAGGGAAGAATTAGGATGGAATGAGAAACAACAAAAACCGCTTTGAGCGGTTCACGAATTCAAGCCCCCGGCTTTGCCGGGGGTATTTGACTTACCGGGCGGCTAAACCGGCGGGGGACGGTGTTATGTTACCGAAACCCGGCAGTAACGCTTTTTCCCCGCCCGGAGGATGAGTATCCCTTCCCCGTCCAGAGCGTCCGCGCCGATGAGGGCGGATGGGTCCGTGACAGCCGTCAGAGCGCCGCCCTTGGCAGACACGAAGGCGCCGCCCTGCTGGATCAGCCGCCGGGCCTCGCTTTTAGACGGGGTAAGCCCCGCATCGGTGAAAAGGTCCGTGGCGGGATAACCCGCCTCAAAACGGGACCGGGACAGGACGGCGCCGGGCATAGCCGAAGAGTCGCCGCCGCCGCCAAACGCGGCCCGTGCGCCGGAAAGGGCCCTGTCCGCTTCTTCCCTGCCATGAATCAGAGCGGTAACCTCCCAGGCAAGACGTTCTTTGGCCTCGTTGGGATTTTTTCCCGCCTCGGTAAGGCGCAGGCATTCCTCTTTTGGAAGAAAAGTGAACATCAGGAGAAAGCGCAGAATATCGGTATCCTGCACATTCCGCCAATACTGGAAGAAGTCGTAGGCGCTTACCAAGTTGGGGTCCAGGAAGACCGCGCCCTTTTCGGTCTTGCCCATCTTCTTGCCATCCGAAGTAGTCACCAGGGGGAAGGTGAGACCGAAGACCTCGGCGCCTTCAACCCGGCGGATCAGCTCGGAACCTGCGACAATGTTTCCCCATTGATCGTCACCGCCTATCTGGAGGCGGCAGCCATAACGGCGGTAGAGTTCCAGAAAATCATAACTTTGCAGCAACTGATAGTTGAATTCGAGGAAAGAAAGGCCGGTTTCAAGGCGTCTCTTATAGGACTCAAAACTGAGCATACGGTTTACCGAAAAATGGCTCCCGATTTCACGGAGAAAATCTATATAATTAAGGTCCTCGAGCCAGTCTTTGTTGTTGGCCCACCGGGACTGGCGGCCATCAAAACCCAGAAAACTATCAAGCTGCTTTTTGATAAACTCCGTGTTCTCGTCAAGCTGACTGTAACTCAGCATCTTCCGCATTTCCGATTTGCCCGACGGATCGCCTATACGGGCCGTCCCGCCCCCCAAAAGAGCTATCCCTTTATGCCCCGCATCCCGGAGATGACGGTACGCAAAGTAGGGGACCATGTGCCCTATGTGAAGACTCCCTCCCGTAGGATCGCAGCCCTCATAAAAAACAACCGGCCCTTCATCCATAAGCCGGGAAAGGCCCTCAGGATCGGTACATTGGGCATAAAAACCCCGTTCTTTCAGATTTTCAAGCGCTTTGTTCATATTATCACCTTGATGCGGAAACTGGAAATTTAGAAATTACAGATACGCCATTGAAAAATAGCCGATTGTATAGCCTACCAAAATGATACGGTTAAGGTTGTTGATTTGATGCTCCCCGGCAATGGATTTTACGAAATCCACCACATCGCCCACCGAATTTTTGATATTTTTAACCCGGACATCACCGGATTTAAACTTATACGGCAAGACGGCAATTATATACTTTTCTTTGTATTCAGCCGGATAAGTATTTAAATCAAAGGCTTTGGAGGAGTCCGCGATAGTATCGTCACAAAACCAAATAATGGCGTTGATCTCCTGGTCCGTATTATGCGGCACGGATATTACGAAAGGAATCTTCTCCGGGCCAAATTCGGGATAAACGGTATGGTACGCATCGGAGTCCGGCTCTGAAATGGCGATCCGCCCCGGCGCGGCTTTTTCCGGCCTGCCCTCCTGGGATGCATTGACGGATTCTATCAGGCTCCTTATATCTTCTTCCTCCACAAGTTCAACGGAACCATTATCTTCTGCCGGATCTTCTTTTATTTGAGTGGACGCGCAGGACGCCATACAAAAAATCGCCAAAATAAAAAGAATAAACAAGTTGTTTTTCATGGATATATCCCTCCCTGCTTAATTGGCCGCGGCAATGGCAAGCCAAATGAATTAGGTACATTATAACTTACTTATCGGGGAAAAACTAGCGGATATGAAATATTAAAGTATAAAAAACAATCATAGGATATAGGGAGGCGGGGAGGGGCAAAATTCGGCTGATTTTGGGACAGATCTATGTATAATCATTTATCTTGACCAGCGGGATAATTCATTCCTAGAATGAGTCATGCAGTTTGAATTGACCGAAGCGCTTATCGACAGCCTCCTGTTCGCCATGGAGGATCAGGACAGTATATTCTATCTGGATACCCGGGAGGGGATAGTCATCCCGGAAAATGATGCGGAATTGAACGGAGGCCTTAAAGATGACCGGTTTATTTCTCTGCCGGAATGGGATTCTTCCGAAGGGTTCAGGCTTATGGAGCGGTTTGCCGCGGGCTTTAAGAATACGATCATCAGGAACAAACTGAGCGCCGCCCTGGATAGGGGCCGGGGGGTATTCCGGGCTTTTAAGGATGTCCTTGCCGAATACCCCCAAGCGGAACGGCTCTGGTTCGCCTTTAAAGCCCGGGAAATGCGGCGGATTATCATGGACTGGTACAATGGCCTGCGGGAAGAATGGGGTTTGGCCCGTATAGGAACCGAGCCGGAGGAAACCGGAGACCTGGTTCTGGAAGATTTCTGCTTCCGGGACGCCCTGCCCCAAGACCTGGCGGCGGTCGAGGCCCTCCACCATGAATACCTCGATGGACTGCGGGAAACCCTTCGGCAAAGGGTCCCGGAAAAAACCGCCCGGTCTTTTGCCGCGGAACGCACCGGAGCCTGGATATTCCCCGGTGACCATGCCATCATCGCCGAAACCGGCGACGGTGACTTTGCAGGTTACATCGCCGCCACAATCCGCGGGGATGCCCTGTACGTCGCCGCCCTGGAAGTCCGCCCCGAATATCGCGGGCTTGGCATAGGAGAGACCCTCCTTTCCCTCCTTCCGAGCCGGGTTTCCTCTGGGGAAATCACCCGTATCATCCTGAACCTTCCCTCAGAATCCGGCGATTTTTCCCGCGTTTTGCTGCGCCGCTCCTTCACGCCTTATACCGCCGGCTACGTCCGGTATATTTAACGCGGTTTCGTATGGAATAAAGAATCCCCGCCGCAGAAGGCTAAACTTGACCCGCAGTTTAGCGTTCTTACTTGTTTCAGGATGGAT
>JAISOQ010000159.1 GCA_031275515.1 Treponema sp.
AAAAAACCGATTTATAGTATTATGCGGTCTTTCGGTTGTTTTGTTGTTATAAGTTTTCTTTTTACGGCGTATCCTGTATTTTCCCAAACCCCTGATACATCCTCCATGTCCAGCCTGTCCCGTAACGACGCCTTGCAGAACTATCGAATTGGCAGAGATTTAGAATCCCGAAACCGAATGGACGAAGCCCGGGTCTATTACAATGAGGCGGTTAGGATATGTAATCAGGAACTTGCGGCCAATCCCTCCAATCTGGAATCCTACACGGTACTAACCTGGGCTCTCCAGCGTCAAAAGAAGTATGCCGAAGTCATCTCCTGGGGCGAACGAGGGCTTAGGGTCAACGCCAATGATTACCGTATTATTGAAACTATGGGAGAGGCGTATTTTTACCTTGATAATTTCGCCCAATCCCTTCGTTTTATGCAGCGGTACGTCAACTCCATGCCCCAGGGCGAACGGGCTTCGGTAGCCTACTTCTTTATTGGTGAAATATACCGGCTCCAGCGGCGGTTCCTCCACGCCGACATCGCCTATACTACCGCCCTCCGCCTGGAACCTGGCGCGGCCCTTTGGTGGTACCGCCTTGGTTCGGTCCGGGAATCTGCCGGCGACGCCACTCCCGCAGCCGAAGCTTATGAACGGGCGCTCCGCCTCAGCCCCAATTACCGGGAAGCCAGCGAAGGGCTTGCGCGGGTCCGGGGGTAAGATCTATGGCGCTTCTGCAGCGCCAGATTGATAAACAAACTGGATTCAGGTGTTAAAGCTTTACCCTGCCCCTGAAACTCCGCGCCAAGGTAAGCCGGTCTGTATATTCCAGGTCCCCTCCTACGGGGAGTCCTGAAGCCAGGCGGGTCACTTCCGTATCCGTATCTTTGAGGAGCTTCCGGATATAGAGCGCCGTGGTGTCCCCTTCCACCGTGGGGTTTAAGGCCAGGATCACTTCTGTAACCCCTTCGAGCCGTATGCGGCTCAAAAGCTGGCCTATGGTCAGATTATCCGGCCCCACGCCTTCCAGAGGGGCTATAAGACCGCCCAGGACATGGAAACGTCCCCGGAATTCCCGGGATTCCTCAATGACCCGTATGTCCTGAGGCCGTTCTACTACACAGAGAATTGAAGCGTCCCGGCCCGGATCGGAACAGATGGAACAGGGATCGGACTCGGTATAGCTGCCGCAGCGGGAACAGCGCTTGATGACCCCGTGGAGGGACGCGAGTTCCCCCGCAAGTATACGGCTGTAGCTGGAATCGGCGTCCAATATGTAGTAGGCCAGGCGAACGGCGCTTTTCTTGCCTATCCCCGGCAGTTTGGACAGGAGATCCACCAGCCGGTCCAGGGCGTCAAGTCCGCGTCCGCTCACGCCAGCCCTGTTCCGAACCCGGAAAAACCCGGTATGCCCAGCCCTCCGGCCATAGCTCCCATTTCCCGGTTAATCGCTTCTTTTATTTTTTCCATGGCGTTGGCAAAGGCTGAGGTGATAAGGCCCTCCAACATTCCTATATCCTGAGGATCTACCGCCTCCGGAGCGATCCGTATGTCCAACACTTCCATTTTGCCGTTTAGATCGATCTCAACCATACCGCCCCCGGCAGAACCGGTTACCTGGATAGTCCCTAATTTTTCCTGGAAGGAGCCCATCTGTTCCTGAATCTTCTGAGCGTTTTTCAAAATATCAAAAGGATTGATATTCATCCGTATCTCCTTAGGCTGGTCCGTATTAAAGCGCTGCGCTTTCGCCGCCATTCGCTTTAGGATAAATCGCAACAATATCGCCGTTGAAAAACTGGCGCACCATTTCCGCCTCCGGGGGAACATCCGTGGGAACCTCGTCTCCCCCTGGGAGTTCCGTTCCGCCTGGGGCCGCGGGAAGGCTGGCATCCGCTTGAGGCCCGGCGTCTGATTGGGACCCGGCATCTTCGATAATCCTGTTTTCGGAGGAACCGCCGGCCTCCTTGCCGGAACCGCCGTCCAAAGAGGAGTCCGCCTCTTTGTGGTTTTCATCTTTTTTGGCGAATTCCCTGGCGGACATACGCCGCTTGAATTCTTCCGCCAACGAACCAGGTTTCCCCATATCCAGGGGATTATCGGAAGCGTTCTGTCTCGACATCCAGTTGTCCCTGCCCGCAGACGCGCCTGCTTCGGCGCCGGAATTCCCCGGAACAAGAGCGGCCCCCCGCAAACCGGCGTTCCCGCTTAATCCGCCGCCCGGGTCATTTTTTTTCCCCCCTCCCGGCGTTTCAAACCCCAGCCTTCCGAATCCCTGGGAAAAAGTTCTCTGAGAACTCGTTCCCAGGGAACTTGTTCCCAAGGCATCCCTGGCGCTCATGATGGCCGCCCGCAGTTCAGGCGGAGGTATCCACCGGGTAAGCCAGGAGAGTTTAGAGACCGCGGTTTCCAGCTCAAACCGGGGCGAAACCGAATAGCGAATATCCCGGTAAAGGGTGAGGAGGATGTCCAAAGCCCGCTCCAGACGGATGCTGTCCATGGCGCTGAGCACCGTTGGGGAAAACCGGTCCGGGGCATAACCCAGCAAGGACTCCCGGGTTACGCTGTTTTTCAGGAGGAGGAGGCTCCGGTAATATCCCGCCAGATCAATGACGAACTGCTCAATGGCAACGCCCGCTTCCAGAATTTCGTCGATCATGGCGAATGCGGCGGCGGTATCGTTGACCGCGCAAGCCTCGGCCAGAGCGTTGAGCTTGTCCAGCCCCACAAGGCCCAGCTTCTCCCGGATAAGCGCCGACCGTATGTTCCCGTCGGAAAAAGACGCTACTTGATCAAAGAGGGTATAGGCGTCCCGGAGGCTGCCTGTAGACTCCTTGGCAATCCAGAATAGGGCTTCGTCTTCCCCCTGAATACCCATCTCCTTACAGGCGTTCCTGAGAATAGCCGTGATGGTTTCAATGGAAATAAGCCTGAAAGAAAACTGCTGGCACCGGCTCTTGATAGTAGCCGGGACCTTGTGAAGTTCCGTGGTAGCGAAAACGAACACAATATACGGCGGCGGCTCCTCAATAGTTTTGAGGAGGGCGTTAAAGGCGCTGTTGGAGAGCATGTGAACTTCGTCTATGATATAGACTTTGTACCGCCCCGCATTGGGGGGAAAGAGAACCTCGTCTTTGATCTGCCGAACATCGTTCACCGAAGTATTTGAGGCCCCGTCTATTTCGATGACATCCAGGCTGGCCCCCCTGCTGATCTCCTGACAGCTTGAGCATGTTCCGCAGGGCGCGGCGGTAGGTCCCTTTACACAGTTCAGGGACCGGGCGAGAATCCGGGCGGCGCTGGTTTTGCCGCAGCCCCGGGGCCCGGAAAAAAGGTATGCATGGGCAATACGCCCGCTTTCAATGGAACTTTTTAAGGTAGTAGCTACAAATTCCTGTCCCACCAGTTCTTCGAAGGTCTTGGGCCGCCGCCGGGTTGCGGTTACTTCATACGCCATTATTCCAGTATATACGAAAATCAGAACAACAAAAAGCCCCGAAACCAGGACGGAGGTATCCGGCCACGGCGCAACAGACTTCCGCTTACCGTTGCTTCCTTCCGGTCCTGGCGGAGTTAGGCGGCGTCTGCTCGCATGGTTCCTGATTGCGGGGCATAACTATACTACAAAGGTTCAGGTTTTTTTGCAATAGGCC